>JAICFA010000151.1 GCA_025923935.1 Candidatus Krumholzibacteriia bacterium | reverse complement strand
GGCAAGGTGTCGGCGAAATAGAGAAACGCGCCCATCAAGCTGGATGCCACGGGCTCGCCGGGTTTCGCCTGCAAGTACGCCTCGAGATCTTCCTTGCCCTTCTTGGCATCGCGTCCCGCCGACCAAAACGATTTTTCGTAGGTGTGCACGTGCGACGAGAACATCCACGCCCAACCGCGATAAAGAAGCAGATCGGGATTGCCGTCGCCGGCTTTGATGCGCGCGTCGCAGGTGGCGATGACGGTCTCGAGCTCGGTATACAAGGGCTTCGCGAGCTCCTTGACGACTTCCTTTTGCTCGTCGTCGACGGGAATCAGCTCTCTTTGGAGTCGCGCGCGCATGAGGTGATAGAGGGGCTCGCCCTTGCAAAGCGGGGCCATGGAGTCGGTCCAGGCGGTGGCCTCCCGGATCTGGGCGTCGAACACTTTTTGAACGATCTGTCGCACTTCCGCGCCCGTCAGGTCGCGACTTGCGGAAATGGACGGCCCCGCCCCCTCGGCCCGGTGTCCGGCGAGGATGGCCAAAGCGCACACGAGAATCAGTCTAACTATCGTTAAATGATGGACTTTCATTCAGTTGGCGGCCCTTTCCAGTTGCCAGAATGTCGGGGGAGTATGCACGAACCGGACCGCTTCGGCCAGTGCTGCCGGTGGCATATGGGTTGCTCTTCTGCCGTGGATTTCCCCGCTTTGCCATGAAAGATACGAAACCGAACGTCGCGGTCGAGGACCAAGTCCCGCCCGAGCACATCAACGCCGCCGAACAGGTCTTGAAGGCGCTGACCAAGCTCGTGGCGGGCCGGAAGATCTATGCGGCCAACAATCCTCGTCTGGAGCAGTTCCGGCACGAGGTCGGGACCTCGATGCGCCGCTTCTTCGAGTTCGAGGACAACTTGGTGCTGCAGGTCGACCAGTTCACGATGCGCTGGAACGACCACGTGGTGTACGAAAATCCGCGCCGTGAGGAAAGCCTCGCCTTTCTGCTCTTCAAAGACGGCGTGGGCGAGCTGACGTTTCGGCCCAAGTCGGTGGGAGAAGAAGTCGAGCGGATGGTGGAGATGCTGGCCGACGAGCTGCACAGCCTGGGCGGCGACGAGGACATCGTGACGCGGCTGTGGAACGCGAACTTCACCCACATCACGTATCGCGTGCTGGACGATTATCTCGACCAACAGTTCGGATCGGGCAACACCGACGCGTCCTCCGAAGTGCGCTCCGACGAAACTAGTGACCACGCCGAGCTCTTGCCCAACCAGACCGGCTTTGCGGACAAGGGGCGCGTGGTGGTCAGCAAGGCGGAGGAGTTGCCGTCCATCGACGCCTACCTACGCGGCCTCGCCACCCAGCATCGCCACCACGACGACGACGCGCAGCGCGAGGCGATGTACCAGCGCATGCTGCGCGCGAGTTTCAACTTCACCGGCGAGGAATCCACGTTGTATCGCGACGAGCTCGCGCGCGAGCGCGGCGAAGACGGTGTGGCGGCCTTCACGGAAGCCATGCTGTCGTTCACGCTCCTCACCGACTTGACCGCGGTGCGCGACGTGATCGCGGTGGCCGACCGGCTGATCGAGTATGCGCTGCACGAAAAAAGCGCCGCGACCTTGGAACGAATCCTTCTCACGGTGCGCGAACTCCGCAACCGCGACGACTTGACGGAGATCGCGCGCCAGTTTTGCGACAAGGCGCTGGCCCGACTGTGCGACCCGGCGCTGGTGGCGTCGTTCCTGGAGAGCTCCGACGGCGATGCGCGCGCCGATGCCGGCGTGGCGTACGCGAAGGCGGTGGGCACGCCGGCCCTCGACGCGCTGGTGAGAACGCTGCACCGCGTCGCCGGCCCGCTGGTCCACAAGCGCATTTGCGACGCCATCCTCGCCATCGCAGGCGAATCGCCGCAAGCGGTCATGGACATCATCGACAAGTTGGACGTCGACCGCCCCGAGGAAGCAATCGACGCCGTGTATCTCGCCAAGTCGCTCAGCGTGCGCGCGCTGACACCGCGCCTGCGCGAGCTCGTGTTTTACCCCGACGCGCGCGTGAAGCTGGAGATGCTGAGCATCGTCGCCGCCGACAACGACGAAGACGCCACCCAGCTCTTGCTGCAATCGCTCGACGATCTCGACAAGCGCGTGCGCATCCGTGTGCTCGACGCACTGGCGGTGCGCAACCACGCCAAGGTGCGCGAGCGCCTCACCGACCTCGCCTTCGGCAAAGAACTGGCGGAAAAGGCGGCGGAAGAACAGGAAGCCATTTTCAAGGCACTCGGCAGCGTGGGCGACGCCCGCACCGTCGAGCAGCTGCGCGCGCTCTTGGAGAAACGCAAGCTGATCAACTTGGGCAAGGGTAACGAATCCAAGCTGCTCGCCATCAAAGCGCTGGAACGGCTGCGCGATCGCGGCGCGCTCGAGCTCTTGACGCGCTTGTGCGAAGACCCGAGCGACCAAGTACGGTCGCGCGCGCAACGCGCCAAGGAACACCTGCAAGCGACCCTAGCGGGTGGGTCGCCCCGGGGCGGTGGCGCTGCATGATGGACGACCGCATCCACATGGGAGCAGCCCACGGCACGCTGACCGCCGGCACCGACGACGACGGGCGCACGCCCGAAGACCGCGCGTTCCTGAAAACGCACGGCGAGGCCCTCGTCATCCGGCTGTTCGCCGCCAGCAAGACGCTGCGCCTCTACGACGCGACCAACCGCGCTACGCAGCGCGTGCTGCAAGAAGTCATGGAGTCGCTGAACAGCATCATGGAGCGCGAAGGCCGCATTTTCGTGCGCAGCTCCAACAGCTTCCTGTTGCTGAACGAGTACCGCATCCCCATCGAGCCCCAGCACTACGGGCCGTTCGAATACTGGGTGGGCGAGCTGCAGAAGAAAGAGGTCGAGGCCATCGAAATCGGCGCCGCGACCACGCCGGAGGAGATCGCCGCCTTCCTCAGCGAGTTCGCGAAGCCCGACGACGGCGAGGACCTATTCGCCGGGCTGGAAGCACGCCTGCAGGCGGCCGGAGTCCACAACATCGCGCTCACGCACTACATCGAGCGGGCGACCCAGCTCACCGACGTCAAACGCGACTTGACCGCCGACGTGCGCCAGGAGAGCAATCGCGTCTACTTCCGCACCGTGGCCCTCATGGGAAACGTGCTGCGCACCGCGGAAGAGAAGCAGATCCTCCAGGTGCGCAAGGCCAAGCGCCTGACCCAGCACATGGTGGACATCATTCAGACCGACGAGTCGATGCTCCTCGGGCTGGCGAGCATCAAGAACTTCGACGCCTACACCTTCGCGCACTGCGTCAACGTTTGTATTCTTTCCATGCTGATCGGCGACCGCATGCGCCTCGACAAAGCCGACGTGGCGCGGCTCGGCGTCGCTGCCCTCATGCACGACATCGGCAAGACCTACATTCCGTCCACCATCTTGAACTCGACCGGACAGCTGACCGACCGCGAGTGGGAGCTGATGAAGTATCACACTTTCTTCGGTGTGAAGGAGCTGTCGCGCGTCAACGCGTTGCGCGAGGCGGTCGACTCCATGTTCGTCGCCGTGCAACACCACGTCCACTTTAACGACAACGGCTATCCGCAGCGCGCGGGCGGGTGGAAGCTGCGCCTCTTCAGCCGCATCGTCACCGTCGCCGATTACTACGACGCCATGACCGCGTGGCGCATCTATCAGAAAGAGCCCATCACCCCCGACCAGGCGTTGCTCTTCATCCTGCAGAACAGCGGGGAGATCTTCGACCCGTTCGTGGTGAAAGTCTTCATCCACGCCATGGGGTTGTATCCGGTAGGGACCATCGTCGAGCTGGATCAGGGCGAAATCGGCGTGGTTACGCGCCAGAACGGCGACTCCAAGCTTCTCCATCGTCCCGTGGTCGAGGTGGTGCGTCAGGAAGGCGACCGTGCCGTCCGCGAGAGCATCGACCTCGCCGAGCGCAACCCCGACGGTAACTACGTCCGCACCATCGTGCGTTCTCTCCACGAATCGCAGGTCGACCTCGACCGCCGCTTGATCTTCCTCGCCGACGCCACCGTCGAGGCCGAGTAACCCACCATTTTTTAACGCGATTGCCGCGAGCCTTACATTCCAGCGATGTGAGGCGCCTCACGGCGCTGGGGGAAGAAAACGCGTACGGTTCCGGAACACGACGTTTTCGATCCCAAAGCAAATTAAAGGAGCAGCGCCATGACCGATGAAAATCGCAATCAGGAAAAGAAAGGATCGCAGCGTGCGAACGAGCAGAGCTGGAGCAACGATCCCAAGAACGTTCCTGGTCAGCATGCCTCCGATCCCAATAAGACCGACAAGCCGTACGACAAGACCTACGCTGGCGGCAGCGGCGGATCGCAGACCCCGAATCAGGGTTCGCGTCCCGGCAATCCGAAGCCCGGTGTGGGCGACGACGACGTCAACATCCGCGAGCCCAAGACCGGCAGTCCGGACGACGAGGGTAAGCGCGGCGGTATGGGAAAAGACCGCGACATCGATCCCGATGAGCCGGGTGCCGGTGGCATGGGCGGAAACCGCGGCGGAATGGGTGGTCCGGGAGAGGACCGCTAGTTCTCGGTCGAGAAATCTTCGAATGTCGTAGCGGAGCCTGACCGTTGTGACCGCTTTTACAGCGTTCGATTGCGAAGCGAAGCGATGATCGAATTGCGATTTCACACACGACGCACTTGAACGTTAAGAGAAGGAGTCCATCATGTCGGATGACATTCGGAAAGAAGACGATCAGTTCGAAGACGAGGATATCGAAACGTTCGCCACGGAAGGCTCGCAGCGTGGCGGCCAGGGTGGCTCGCAGGGTGGTCGCGGTGGACAGGGTGGACAGGGTGGACAGCAGGGTGGGAAGAGCGGCTCGGACGAGTCACACCAAGGCTCAAAGAGCGACCGCGACGATGACGACACTCGTGGCGGCGGCCAAGGCCAGCGTGGCGGTGGTCAGGGAGGACAACGCGGCGGGAGCACGGGCGGCTCGCGCGGCGGTAATCGCTAGGGTCGATTTTTCTCTCTGAAGATCCTCGCCGACGTCCGGCTCGCGCAATGCGCGGGCCGGGCGTCTTTTTTTTGCGAGCTTATTGAGCGACCGCCGCCGCGGCACCGCCCGGTTTTACGTAAGCGAGCTCGAGCTCGATCGTGCCGAAAAGCTCTCCTTTCGACGTGAAACGGCTCAGGTGCGTGACCTCGCGGAACGTTCCCATGATGCCTTCAAACTCGCCCGTGCCACCGACAATGACGCCGCGAGCACTTGCGTCGGGTCCCACCGTCGTGACGAACGTCCATTTTTCATTCCATTCTTTGCCCTGCGTCAACGCGGGAATGCCGGCCTTGGCCAAGAACTCGCTCTGATCTTCGTTTTCATACAGAAATATGGTTCCCCGGCCGGGGATGGTGAGCGTCCACGACGATTGCGTTTTCAGCTGTCCCGTGGTGAGATCGCTCTCGCTGCTCACCACCTCTTGCTCGGAGGTGAATCCGATGACCTCTCCATTCTCGTCGCGCAGCTTGGTAAGGAGAATGAAACCTTGGTTGATCTTGGCGTCGGAGAGCGCACCGATACCCGGCGGGTACAAAGGCAGCGGCTTATCGCCGCTGTGTGTGGTCGCAATGCCGTCGTCGGGCGCGAACATCATGAAGGTGACATGGGTGGTGTCGGCAGGAGCCGGGGTTTCTGCGGTCGTGCTGTCGTCGGTCGACTTGTTACAACCGGCCGCTAGTGCCGCAAGCACACTGATTACACCGATCCATTGAGCGGAACTTGTCATTTGTGCCCCCGTTTCGTTCTCAGTACTTCGGCAAGGTCGCGTCGATCTCGTCCGACCAGGCGTGGATGCCGCCTTTTAAATTCCACACGTGCTCGAAGCCCGCGTCTTGCAGAAACTCGACGGCTTGCGCCGAGCGAATGCCGGTGCGGCAGTGGACCACGATGTCGCGCGCCGAGTCCAGCTCGTGGACGCGCGCGGCCAACTCGCCCAGCGGAATGAGCAAGCCACCGATGTTACAGATCTTGTACTCGTGCGGCTCGCGCACGTCGAGCACGAGGACGTCTTCGCCGGCGTCCAAGCGCCGCTTGAGCTCTTTGACTCCCACTTCCGGAACCGCCACGTTCGCTTCCACCTCTTCTCCGCGTATGCCGCAGAACTCTTCGTAGTCGATGAGACCGTCCAGCGTAGGATGGGCACCGCACGCGGGGCAGTCGGGATTCTTCCGGAGCTTGAGCTCTCGGAACGACATCTTGAGCGCGTCGAATAGCACCAAACGGCCGGCGAGCGAATCGCCCACGCCCAGGATCCACTTGATCGCTTCGTTGGCCTGAATTGCGCCGACGATGCCGGGCAGCACGCCCAACACACCGCCTTCGGCGCAGCTCGGCACCAGCCCCGGCGGCGGCGGCGACGAATACAAGCACCGGTAGCACGGACCGTCTTTCGTCGCAAAGACCGTGATTTGCCCTTCGAAGCGAAAGATGCTCCCGTACACGTACGGCTTTCCGAGCAACACGCACGCATCGTTCACGAGGTAGCGCGTCGGAAAATTGTCCGTGCCGTCGACCACGATATCATAGCCGCGAATGATGTCCAACGCGTTGTCGCTGGTGAGGCGGGTCTCGTGCAGCACGAACTCCACTTCCGGATTCAAGTCGTGCAAGCGTTCGTGCGCGGCGTCCAGCTTGGCGCGCCCCACGTCTTTGGTGCCGAACGTTACCTGGCGCTGCAAATTGGTGTAGTCCACGATGTCGAAGTCGACCAAGCCAATCTTGCCGACACCGGCCGCGGTGAGATACAACCCGGCGGGTGCCCCCAATCCGCCGGTGCCGATCAAAAGTACCTTCGCCGTTTTCAACTTCAGCTGACCGTCGATCGCCACCTCGGGCATGATCAAGTGACGGCTGTAGCGCTTCACTTCCTCGGGAGACAATCCCTCGACGGCGTACACGTTGGGCTTGGGCGTGCCGCCCGCGATCGACGGCACGATGCTCACCACGTCGCCGGGCGACAAGGCGGTATCGTCCTGCGCGAGATAGCGCACGTCTTCGTCGTTGACGTAGATGTTCACGAAGCTGCGCAAGCGGCCGCCCTCGTCGAAGAGGTGCTTGTGCAAGTCGCCGTGCTCGGCGACAAGCATTGCAAGCGCTTCACCCACGGTGGTTGCTTCTACCTGGACGGAGTCGCGCGAGCCCACGAAGCGGCGCAGCGCGGACGGAATCATGATGCGAGTGGACATGACAT
>JAICFA010000150.1 GCA_025923935.1 Candidatus Krumholzibacteriia bacterium | reverse complement strand
TTCGTACCGTGGTGGACGATGCGCGCCGTCCCAAGGGCATTCACACCGCGACCTGGGACTTGCGCGGAGATCGCGGCGAACGGGTGAGCTCGGGGGTGTACTTCGTGCGGATGCGTGCCGCCAGCTCGGTGCTGACGCGACGCGTGACGGTGGTGCGCTAGCGCCGCGGCGCGAAACGAAAGCGGCACACGTTGCCGCCTTTCGCCATGCACTCCTCGTGATCGACGCGGCTGTCGGTGAAAGTCGACAAGAGCGCGAGGTCGAACTGGCAAATCTCCGGATTGGTCCTCGCAAGGTCGTGGAATACGCAGTTTCTGGCCTCGAGGCGCGTGCCGGAGGCGGATTCTGCACGCGCGTGATATCCCATTTGCTGCATCAGCTCCGCTAGCGCTGCCACCTTCTCGCGCCGGGTCTTGGCGTCAGGGTGCTGGGCCCGCAGGCGACGAGCCACCGCCGTCCCCAACGCCGTCAAGCGCTTGCGCAGTCCTTCCGGCCCCAATTCGTCCCGGATCGAATCGACCACCAACTGGGCAAACCACGAATACTGGCGGGGAAAGAACTCGCGCCCGGCGTCGGTGAGGACGTAGAGCTGCTCGGGCCGCCCTCCGGTCGGACGGGTGGCCCCGGCCGTCACCAAGCCGTCTTTCTCCAAACCGGCCAAGTGTTGGCGTATCGCGTTGCGGCTTATCGACACGCGTTGCGACAACTCCTCCACCGTGAGTCCGGTTTTCTCCTCCAGCAGGTGTCGCAGCAAGTCTTTACGGCGGTTTCCGAGCACGTCCTACCCTCCCTACAGAGTTGCACCTAGGATAACAGGCGGATATCGCCTTCAGCCACTTAAAACATTACTTTATTGACAAAGTGTATTATCCAAGGCTAGGATTGCGCTATTCGAGGCATCCCTAACCGAGAGGAGTCTTCTCATGAAGCCCATTCGAACTTTGCTGGCAGCCGGCGCCGTGGCCGCGACGCTGGGACTGACCACGCTCCCCGCACTGGCGCAACACGAGCACGCGGCCAGTACCCCCAACTCGTTGAAGGTCGCCGAAACCGGGGCCGCGCTGCGCGACCTTTGGGTCGGGCACGTCTTCTGGGTTCGCAACGTCGTGGTGGCGAATCTGGCCGGCAATACAGCGGCGCAAGCGACGGCCGAGAAGGAAGCCGTTGCCAATGCCAAACAGATCGCGGCGTCGATCGAGCCCTTCTACGGAAAGGCCGCGTCGGACAAGCTTTTCAACTTGTTGGCCGGACACTACGGCGCGGTGAAGCAGTATCTGGAGGCGGGTACCGACGAGACCAAGCAAGCGGCCGCTACCAAGGCGCTCACTGACAACGCCGGCGAGATCGCGACCTTTTTGAGCGGTGCGAACCCGAACCTACCGCGTGAGGCGGTGCTCAGTTTGCTGGCGGCTCACGGCGGGCATCACATCACGCAGATCCAGCAGCTGCGCGCCAAGCAGTACGATGCGGAAGCGAAAACGTGGGAGGCCATGAAATCGCACATGTTCACGCTGGCCGATACCCTGGCTGGTGCGATCGCCAAGCAATTCCCCGCCAAGTTCAGTTAACCGACTTGGCCCCGCGCGCGGCGGTGGCGTCCGTCCTTGCTTCAGCGCGAGGTGAGGACGGTCGTCGCCGCCGCGTGCAGCAGGCCGTTCGTCGACACCAAGCTTCCGCCGTAGATGGTGTCGTCACCGGCGAGCGATGTGGACCGGCCGCCCGCTTCTTCCACCACGATCTTCACCGCCGCGATGTCCCACGCCTGCATCTTGAAGTCGAGTGCGACGTCCCCCGCCCCTTCCGCCACCAACACGTGCTGGTAGAAATCGCCGAAGCCGCGCGTGCGCTCGGCCGATCGCAAGAGCGTCGCGAGTCCGGCCGGGGTTCGGCCTTCGGTACGTCCGCCGATGTCGCCGTGGAACACATGGGCGCGCGACATCTCCGCGACCCCGGACACGTGCAGCCGCCGCTCGCCCGAATACGCGCCGTGCCCGCGCGCCGCGTGCCAGCGCTGCGCCAGCGCCGGCGCCGATACGACTCCCGCCGTCAGCACGCCGTTCTCCTCCACCGCCAGCAACGTGGCGAAGATGGGAACACCGCGCACGAAGTTGCGCGTACCGTCGATGGGATCGATGATCAAGCGCGCGCCGTTTTTCGAGGCCGCATCACCTTCCTCTTCGCCCAACACCCCCATGCCGGGCGCGCGGCTCGCGATCAGGTCGCGCGCCATCGCTTCGATGGCGCGGTCGGCTTCGCTCACCGGCGAGCCGTCATGCTTGTCGTCGACGCGCAGCCGGCTCGAGCGAAAGTGCGACAGCGCGATCACGTCCGCACGGTCCGCAATGTCGTGGAGCAAGGCGAGCCAGCGAACCGTCTCTTCGTGTACCGGAGAGATACTCATCGCTACTGCTTGATCCCGAGGTTCCACAGCACGAACGCGTATTCGAAGGCCGCGTCGCGCAAGCGGTCGTAGCGCCCCGAGGCACCGCCGTGGCCGCCCGGCTCCATGCGCGTCTTCAACAAAATGACGTTGTTGGCAGTTTGGTTCACGCGCATCTTCGCCACCCACTTCGCCGGCTCCCAGTACATGACCTGGCTATCGTTGAGCGAGGTGCGCACCAACATCGTGGGATACGACTTGGGTGTGGTGTGGTCGTAGGGCGAATAGCTCTTCATGTAGTCGTACGCCGCCTTGTCATTGGGATCGCCCCATTCGAGGTATTCCTGCGTCGTGAGCGGCAGCGACGCGTCCAGCATGGTGTTCATCACGTCGACGAAGGGCACGGCGGTGAAGACGGCCTTGAATAGATCAGGACGCATGGTGACGACCGCACCCATCAGCAGACCGCCCGCGCTGCGTCCCGTCACCGCGAGCTTATCCTTCGACGTGTAGCCTTCCTTGATTAGGTACTCCGAGCACGCGATGAAATCGGTGAACGTGTTCATCTTTTTCATTAGCTTGCCATCGTCGTGCCAGCGCTTGCCGAGCTCGCCGCCGCCGCGGATGTGCGCGATGCCATACACGACACCGCGGTCGAGCAAGCTCAAGCGGTTGGAATTGAAGGCGGGATCGATGGAGATGCCGTACGACCCATACCCCAGCAAGAACAGCGGACGGTCGCGCGGACGCTCCTGGCCCTTGTACACGAGCGAGATCGGGACCTCGGTGCCGTCGGCCGCCTTGGCGTACACGCGCTCGGACTTGTACTGCTTGCGGTCGTAGCCGCCCAGGACCGGCTTCTCCTTGAGGAGCGTGCGATTCTTGGTGGTCACGTCGTAATCGAAGATGGACTCGGGCGTAATCATGGATTCGTAAACGAAGCGTACCTTGTTCGTGTCGAAAATGCGGTTCTGCACCAACTCGGCCAGGTAAACCGGCTCGGGGAA
This sequence comes from Candidatus Krumholzibacteriia bacterium, assembly GCA_025923935.1. Taxonomy (GTDB): domain Bacteria; phylum Krumholzibacteriota; class Krumholzibacteriia; order WVZY01; family JAKEHA01; genus JAKEHA01. Next base: position 3,900 of record JAICFA010000150.1, on the reverse strand, counting down.
ATCGATGCGGTACGACTTCGCGTCGGCATCGAGGATGCGAAGCTGCGGAATGCCGTCCTCGCGTTCGGAAAGAACGGTGAAACGCTTGAACGCGTCGATGTCCTCGAGCATGACGTCGTCGCGCTGGGCGACGAGCTCCTTCCAGGTCTTCTCTCCCGGCGACTTGATGGGTGCGGACACCAGTCGGAAGTTGCGCCCCTTGTCGTTGGTGCGGATGAGAAAGCGATCGCCGGCATGGTCGACGTAGTACTCGTGTCCTTCGCGCCGGGGCGCAATCGACATCATCTTCTCCGTGGGCCGGTCGGTGGGAATGACCCACGCTTCCGCGGTGGTCGAGCTGCTGCTGCCGATGCCGATGTAGGCGTCGCTGCGCATCTTGTACACCCACGTGTCGAACTGCTCGTCTTTTTCCTCGTAGACCAGCTCGTGCTGGTTCGACCCGATGACGTAGCGATAGATGCGATTCCAGCGCTTGGTCACGGCGTCTTCCTGGCCGTAGAAGAGTGTGCGGTTGTCGGCTGCCCAGGCGATTCCGGTGACGCGCTCGGCGTGGTCCGGCAGGATCTCGCCGGTACGGAGATCTTTGATCGACAGCCGGTACTGCCGGAATCCAGTTTCGTCGGTGCTGAACGCGAGTAGATTGCCGTCGTCGCTCACGACGTAATCGTCCACACCCATGAATTCCTTGCCCTCCGCCATTTGGTTGACGTCGAGGGTGATTTGCTCCGCGCCGTCAGGCGCCGGCTTGCGGCAATAGTACGGGTACTGTTTGCCTTCCTCGGTGCGCGTGTAGTACAGGAATTTCCCGTCCGGATACGGGACCTCGACGTCGGTCTCCTGGATACGCGCGAGCATCTCCTTATAGAGGGTTTCTTGCAGCCCCAGAGTCGGCGCCATGATGGCGTCGCAATACGCGTTCTCCGCCTCGAGATACTCGCGCACCGGGGTGCTCGTCTTTTCGCGCAGCCAGTAATAGTTATCGCGCAACGTGTCGCCGTGCGTCACCGTCGTGTGTGGATGTTTCTCCGCGAGGGGAGGCTTGGGTGTGGTGGCACTGGCGTGGGTCGCGATGAGAATCGCGAGCAACGCGGTGATGAGTCGGTGCATCGTCTTGCTCCTTGCTAGGCGCGCCGGCTGCGCGGCTTGGTGCTCTCCTGCTCGAGCTCGCGTTTGGCCTCTTCGAGCTCTTTTTTCTTGGCCGTCGTCACGCGCGGGAATTTGAGATCGAGCGACTCGAGTGCTTCGACGATCGCGCTCGCCACCACGACGCGCGTGTACCACTTATTGTCCGCGGGTACTACGTACCACGGTGCATGCGCGGTTGCGGTGTGGCGGATCATGTCCTCGTACGCGCTCATGTAATCGTCCCAATGCGCCCGTTCGGCGACGTCGGCGGCCGAAAACTTCCACTGCTTTTCCGGCGTGTCGATACGGGCGATGAATCGGCGGCGCTGTTCCTCGCGCGACACGTTGAGGAAGAACTTGAGGATGACCACCCCGTTGCGCGTGAGGAAGCGCTCGAACGCGACCATGTCCTCGAATCGTTCCGACCAAATCGTGCGGGTCACGAGCTCCTCGGGAATTCGCTGCCGCCCCAAGACCTCCGGGTGGACCCGCGCCACCAGTACTTCCTCGTAGTAGGAACGATTAAAGATGCCGATACGACCGCGCTCGGGCAAGCTCTTGGTCGTCCGCCACATGTAGTCGTGGTCGAGCTCCTCTTCCGTGGGCGCCTTGAACGAATACACTTGGCAGCCTTGCGGATTGACGCCGGACATGACGTGCTCGATGGCACCGTCCTTGCCCGCGGCGTCCATGGCTTGGAAGATCAAGAGCAGCGACCAATTGTCGTCCGCGTACAGCCGCTCCTGCACCTCGCGCAAGCGTTCCTTGCCGAGCGCGAGCAACTCTTGCGCGCGTTCTTTACTGGCGCCGGGCGCAAGGTCGGAGGGGTCGTAGTCCGATAATCGAAAACCAGAGCCCTTCTTGACGCGGTAACGGCGCGCCAACAAACGCGCGGTGTCGGCCGCCACCTTACTTGACCCTCAACTCGATGAAGTTGCCGTCGGGATCGGCGGTGCGCAGTGCGTCCTCGGCATCGCTCTTGACCGCGGCCCCGGCGTTTTGTAGACGGCGTAGCAACGCATCGACGTCGGATACGCTCGGAACGAGGATGCTGAACGCAATGAGACCCAGTGCGTCCGCGGGGGGCCGCGGGCCGTTGGCGCTGTGCCACACATTGCATCCGACGTGATGATGGTAGCCTCCGGCCGACATGAACAACGCACCGGTCAGCGAGCGTTGGGTGACATCGAAGCCGAGGACCTGCGAGTAGAACCTTTCGGTTCGTTCCAAATCGGACACGCGCAAGTGGATGTGGCCGACGTCGGTGCCGGTGTCGATTCCCGACCACGCCCCCGGCCATTCCGCCAGCTCGTGCATGAGACCCGCGAGGTCGAGCGGCACGGTGACCATTTCCACCTGGCCGTTTCGCAGCGGCCAGGTTTCGCGCGGACGGTCGGAGTAGACTTCGATGCCGTTCCCTTCTGGGTCGGAGAGATAAACTGCTTCGCTGACGTCGTGGTCGGCAAATCCGTCGATGTGCCACTTCGCGTCGTTCAAGTGCTGGATCAGCATAGCGAGTGCACGGCGGTTGGGGACGCGGAACGCGACGTGGTACAAACCGCTCGCGCGCGGCGGACGCGGTGCGGCGTCTTTCTTCTCGGTCAGCACCAGAATTCCCGGACCGCGTCCGGTGGCGGACAGGGTGGCGGTGTGCATGCCGCCGCTCACCAGTTTGAGACCGAGCACATCCAGGTAGAACCCGAGCGCGCGCTCCAGATCGCGCACGCGTAGGTGTGCATAGCCAATGCGGGCCTGGTCGGGAAGCTTGAGGGTGTTCATGCGGGATTCCACGCGGGGTTCATGCTCGCGAAGGTAGCCAATTCTCGCGCAACGAGTCTAGCGATTCCCTACGACGGGCCCGGCGGCTCATCCTGCGGGCTGGGGGCGATGGCGCGGCGCGCGATCCACACCAACAGCACGATGGTGGCCAGCACGAGGAAGAAGGCGATCACCGGCATCACTACCGCGAGCACCGACGTCACCGTGGACGACGCGGTTTCGCCGGTGGAAACGATGGGATTGCCAACGCCCGCCGTCATCACGCCGGACTTGAGCCGAAGCAGCACGGTACCACCCTGGACCGCCCCTGCGACGCCTCCCCCGCCGACGATGGCGAGCGACCAGCGCAACACCGGCGACAGGTCGGCGACGACGGCGGCGGTGGTCACGACACCGGCGAGAATCGCGGCCGGTGTGGCCACGACGTCCAGCGCATGGTCGAGCCACGGCACGTAGTACGCCGCGATCTCCATGATGGTGGCGGTCGCCAGCGCGATCAGCGCCGGCATGGTGGCGAGCCAGGAAAAGTCGTCGGCGAGCGGAATGGCACCGAGGATGGACGCAATGCTCAGGACGAGGAGCGGCACGAACACACGAAAGCCGCACGCCGCGGCCAGTGCCACGCCGGCGAAGACGCTGGCGACAGTATCAACCACGGCGACTCTTGCGCTTGCGCGCGGAGGGGCGCGACGACTTGGAACGCTTGGGCGGCTGGCTACCGTTCAGCGGCTTGTGATAATGCACCACGCGCCAGGTTTCTTCGAAGCCGAGCTCGCTCCAAACTTGCTGCGCATCCTCGTTGTCGATCTCGTCGTCGGTAGCCATGTCGCGACAGCCTTGCGCACGAAACCACGAGGCGGCCGCTTCGATCCTGGCGGGGCCGAGGCCTAGCCCGCGCCAGCTGGGCACGAGATAGAGTCCCTCGATATAGCCGACCGGTCCGCCCAGACATCCGTCGACCACATTGCGCAGCGACACTTCGATGAAACCCACCGC
>JAICFA010000149.1 GCA_025923935.1 Candidatus Krumholzibacteriia bacterium | reverse complement strand
TTTCTGCCGCAGGAGGGCATCGAGTACTACTATTACGACCAACTGGGCTCGTACTACAGCGACCAGCCGGACGACTCGTCGCTGTGGGACACGGCGCGTTTCGTGGAAGAAGTGGAGCAGGTGCGTACGGCGCTGGGGCTCGACCCGAGCAACTTCTATCTGCTCGGCCACTCGTGGGGCGGCATCTTGGCGATGGAATACGCGCTCAAGTATCAGGCCAATCTGAAGGCGCTGGTCATCTCCAACATGATGTCCAACATTCCCGACTACAGCGCGTACGCCAAGACAGTGTTCAAGGCGAGCATGGACCCCAACGTGCTCGACGAGGTTTTGAAGATCGAGGCGGCGCAGGATTACGCGAATCCGCGCTACATGGAGCTGCTGATCCCGCATCACTACGAGCACCACGTCATTCGCATCCCATACGCCCAGTGGCCCGAGCCGGTACAGCGTTCGTTCAAGCACATGAATCCGGCCGTCTACATTCCCATGCAGGGGCCGAGCGAGCTCGACGCCAAAGGGAAGCTGGAGAAGTGGAGTTGCACCGCGGATCTGGCCAACATCACGGTCCCGACACTCGTCATCGGCGCGCAGCACGACACGATGGACCCGAAGCACATGGAGATGATGGCGGGAGCGGTGAAGCACGGGCGCTATCTCTACTGCCCGAACGGAAGCCACCTGTCCATGTATGACGACCAGCAAACCTATATGAGCGGCGTCGTGCAGTTCATCCGCGACGTCGACGCGGGACGTTTCTAGCTACTCTTCCAACCAAGGCACGTTCTTGAGAATGTCGAGCGTAGGCTGGGTCCGCTCAGCCACGCCCTTGCGCAGCGTGTCGAGCCGCGATTTGTCCAACACGTTGCCGCGCAAGACCACCGTCTCGATCTGCCGCGCGTTGGCGATGTCTTGCAGCGGATCGGCGCGGAGGACAACGAGGTCGGCGACTTTGCCGGCGGTGATGGAGCCGCTCTTGTCCGCCGCTCCCACGGTCTCCGCGGGGAGAATGGTGGCGCTGCGCAGGACGTCCATGGGTGAAAGTCCTGCTTCGACGAGAAGTTTCAGCTCGCGGTGGAGGTCCAAGCCGGGGTAGGTGAATATTCCGCCCACATCCGTGCCCGCCAGAATGGCCACGCCTTGATCGTGCATGTCCTTCGTCATCGTCTTCAACACTTCGACGCTATGATAGAACGCTTTGCTTTGCTCCTCGCTGAACTCGGACTTGGGCCAGTCCTTCTTCCAACGAAGCGCGAGCTCGGGGACGACGTGGTCAAGATAAGGGTTCGTTTCGGGGTTCTGAATGTACGCGTACGACTCTGCGCCAGCGAGATATGACACCAGCGTCGGCACCATCGCGGTGCCGTTTTTCTTGAAAGTCGCGTACTCCTGCGCGTAGCGCTGGCGAACTTGCTCCTTGTCTTCCTTCGGCACATCCTTGTGCGCGTACTCCCAGATGCCGGTGTCATGCTCGATGGTTTTTTGTCCGGCGTCGCTGACCGTGATGGGATCGAGCGCCACCGGTGTGTGGCCCACGACGGGCAAGCCGCGTTTCTTGGCTTCATCGATGATGGCGAGGTAGGTGTCGCGAGTTAGCCGGGCATGCACCTTGATGGCGTCCACCCCCAGGTCGGCCATCTTGTTCACGGCGGCGCGCGCTTGCTCGGGTGTTTCGACGACAATTTGGTGCGGAGCGGCTTCGGCGGCGTTGCCGCCGGTGATGATCATGCCGACGGAGTAGATCCGTGGCCCGGCACGCTTGCCGGCTAGAATCTCGTCCCGAACTTGCAGGCCCAGCTTGATGGCTTCGTCGCGCGAGAGGCTTTCCACCTCGCGCTGGCCGGTGCGTTTGACCGCCAGGCTTCCCATGTCGCGTATCGTCGTTACCCCGTAGGACACGTACAGGTCGAGGGTAGATGGGTCGTGCGTGAAGTGCGTGTGCATGTCCCAAAGGCCGGGGATCAGAAATTTCCCCGAGCCGTCGATCGTTCGCGTGTTCCGGGGCAGTTGGATGGCAGCGGTGGGGGCGACATTGGCGATCTGGTCGCCGTCAATGACCACGGTCATGTGCGGCAGCGAGCGCTGCGCGATTACATCGATCACCGTGACGTCGACAATCGCGGTTTGCGTCTGAGCGAGAGACGCCGCCGGACTGACGAGAATGAGGAGAAGAAACACGATCAACATGGATACCCTGACCTTCCGGTTACCGGCCGAGTAATACTATTGGACCCCGGCTGGCGCTTTGCGATACCATACAGGGGTATGCTACTTACGTAGCACGCCCCCACATGACTAAAAGACTCGCTGCCGCCCTCTTCGTGTTGTGCTGGCTGTGGGTTTTCGCCTCAGCGTGGCGTGAGCCTCGCGCCTACCAGTTCGATTTCAAGACCTACTACATCGCGTCGCAAGTCGCTTCTGTCGGCCAGTCTCCTTATAACGTCCACAACCTGCGCGCCGCGGGGGGCAATCCGCACATCCTGCCGTTTTGTTATCCGTTAGCGACACTCAGTTTGTTTCAACCGCTGAGCCAGCTCGACTATCCGGTCGCGCACCGCGTGTGGCTCGGCATCAAAGCGGCCGCGTTGGCGCTCTTGTTTCTGCTGTGGCGGCGTCGATTCCTCACACCCATCGATTGGTGGGTGCTGCTGGGCGCGTCGCTGCTCGCGTTTCAAGCGGCGGTCATGTGGGACGTGAAAGTTGGGAACATCACGGTGCTCGAACAGCTGTGTTTGTGGACGGGGTTTGCGTTTCTGCTGATGAAGCGCACCACGATGTTCGTGTTCTTCACGGTACTGGCATCGATCGCGAAGCTGGTACCGATCGCATTCCTGATCTTGTTGTTCATCCCGGCGCTGCGGTCGCGGGGGAACACGATTCGTGCCGTGGCCGGCGTGGCGGCACTCGCGGTCATCACGGTGTTGCCGTTCGCGTCGGCTCCGCACTTGTGGCCGCAGTACATCCACGCGGTGGTGAGCCAACACCCGCCGCTGCAGGCCAACCCGTCGGTCATCGGCGTCCTGGATGAGCTGGCGCGGCTTCCGGATACGCAGTTCTTGGCAGTGCCATGGATCAAGTGGACGATGCTCGCGGCGTACTACGCGCTGCTATTCCTGGTGAGCCGCCGTTTGGTCGCGCGTTCACTCGCGTCCGGGTCGGTTGAGCGCTGCATCTACGTCGCCGTATTTCTGTACGCGCTGGCAGCACCGCGACTCATCATCTATTCGTACGCGATTGTCATCGTGCCGGCGCTGGCAATGCTCTTGCCGCTGGCGGGCAACCAGCGCGTCGGCGTGTACGCCCTGCTCGCTGCAATGTGCCTGGGCGGTTTGCCCATTCTTCCGACCGCGGCGGGGAAATTCATTAGTGACGTATCGCCATGGCTATTGCTGTGGGGCATCTGGCTGACACTAACCGTGCTCGACCGCGCCGCGGAGCGTGCGGAAGCCACCCCAACCGAGCTCGTACCCAACGCCCGGCTATACCCAACCCATTCCTGATCCACCGCCGTATGTAATCTGGTTAATGCCAAGTTGGCCGCGTCCGTGATAGGCTGCGGTCGAGGGAGACATGAAGTCGGTCGTTGGCATTCTGGTGTTGTTGTCGGCGATTTCGTGCGTACGCGTCCCCGATCTCGAGTCGGAGCGCGCGGAGATTCGCACCACCGATGCCGCGTGGGCCGCCGCCGCGGCGGCCAAGGACGCCGACACCGCCGCCGAATTTCTTGCCGAAGACGCCGTCATGATGCCCGCGGGACAACCCGCCATCTTCGGACGCGATCACATCGCGCAATGGATGGCGGACATGCTTGCGAGTCCCGGCTTTTCGATCACTTGGGCGACAACCGATGTGGGGGTTGCGCAATCCGGCGATTTCGGGTATTCCATCGGAACCAATCAAGTGCAAATGCAGCTTCCCGACGGCACCACATACACCGATCGCGGGAAGGGACTGACCATTTGGCGAAAGCACGAAAACGGAAACTGGAAAGTCGTGCTCGATATTTTCAATTCCGATACTCCCCTGGCGCCCCCGGCCGCGAGCGACACCACAGCGGGGCATTAGCTCGTACCTGAACGAGGAGGATGCAATGAAGCGCTGTTTGATTCTCTGGACGATCGCGATGGTCGCAATGGTGGCCTTGTCCGGCTGTGCCAAGAAGACCGACGTCGCCGCGGAAACCGATGCGGTCCGCAAGGCCGACGCGGATTGGAACACCGCGATAGGATCGAAGGACGTCGATGCTTTCGTGAGCTACTTCGCGGCCGACGGTGTGTTGATGATGCCCAACATGCCGGCCATGAACGGAGCCGACGCGATTCGCGCGGGGATCGCGCCGATGATGTCGGCGATGAGCGTGAGCTGGACCGCAACCAACGCCGACGTCGCCGCGTCGGGTGATCTCGCCTATACCACCGGCACGTATCAGGCGTCCATGACCATGCCCGACGGTACGACGCACCCCGACAACGGCAAGTACGCGACCATTTGGAAAAAGCAGGCGGACGGTTCGTGGAAAGTCGTCGTCGACATCTTCAACTCCGACGTGCCCATGCCGATGCCGCAAGCAACTCCGGCGGACACGACGGCGGCGCCTCAGGGGCAGTAGCACTCGTTTCTGGTTTGCAAACCGGGAGGTCACGATGAAGAAGCACGTACGGGTGCTGCTGGTGGGATTCGTCTGCGTTCTATTCGGGTGCTCCGGGGGAAATAAGGTCGACATCGAAGCGGAGAAAGAAGCGCTCCGGAAAGCCGAGAGCGACTGGGCCGCCACACTCGCGGCCAAGGACCTCGACGGCTTCTTGAGCTACTTCGCACCCGACGCCGTGGTACTCGGGCCGCATTTGCCCGCCTTCACCGGCGCGGAAGCCATTCGAGAGTGGGCGACGACCAGCTTCAATTTCCCCGGCTTCGCCGTGACCTGGACAACCACCGCCGTCGAGGTGGCCGCTTCCGGCGACATGGGCTATACGCTGGGCAACTTTACGTTTCACGTCGAGATGAACGGCACCTCGCTCGACGACCGCGGCAAGTACGTAACCAACTGGAAGAAGCAAGCCGACGGATCGTGGAAGGTCGTCGTCGACGCGTTCAACTCCGACGTCGAGATGATGCCCGGGCCGGCCGGTGCAGCACCGGGCGACACCACCGGAGCGGGGCACTAGCCATGTTTGTCACCCCCATCAAACTCGCCATCTACGACACCTTCGCCAAGACCGCGCAGGCGCCGACGGTCGTTGACATCGCCACCAAGCTCAACGTTCCCGTTACGGACGTGCAGAACGCCTTCGACGAGCTGCACAAGCAGCGGCTCCTTGTTCCCGAACCCGGCGACGAGACCCGCATTCGCATGGCACCGCCGTTCTCGGGGATCGGCACACCGTTTCGCGTCACCGTTCATGGCCGGATTTACTTTGCACCATGCGCGTGGGACGCGTTCGGCATCGCCGCCGCACTCCACACCGACGCCGTCATTCACACCAAGGACGGACATAGCGGCGAAGCCATGACGCTGGAAGTGAAGAAGGGCAAACCCGTGCCCGCGCCGTACGTCGTCCACATCGCCGTCCCCGCGGCGAAATGGTGGGACGACATCATCTACACCTGAAGCACGATGCTGCTCTTCCGGTCGGAAGAGATGGTGGATGGATGGTGCGCGGCGAACAACGTGCCCAAGCGTCCGCTGGTGTCGCTCGAGCAACTTTGGGTGCTCGCGAAGGAATGGTACTCGGATCGTCTGACCATCCACTCGCGCCGGCCGAAGCCGGACGAGATGGTGGAGATCTTCGGACGCATCGGGCTGACGGGATCGTTCTGGGATCCGACGGCGGACACGTGGGGAAACCCGGAGTGCAGCTAGATACGACCCGCACTCCTACTTGAGGAGAACCATGCGCTGGCTCAGGGTGTCTTTGCCCGCTGTAAGCCTGCAGAAGTAGACGCCGGATGCGACGGCCATGCCTCGGTTGTTACGTCCGTTCCACGTAACGTTGTTAGGGCCGCCATCCCTCACCCCGTCGACGAGGGTGCGCACCAGTCTTCCGTTCACATCGAAGACGCGAACCCGCACATGCATCCGGCCCGGCAGGTTGAAGTCAATCGTCGTGGTCGGGTTGAACGGGTTGGGCCGGTTTTGGAAAAGCGTGACCGCGCTCCGCACTTCGACCATAACCCGTAGCGATTGGATTCGCCCACCATCGGGAAGCAATGCCACCACGTAATACTCGTGCAAGCCGCCGGTCTTGATGTCGTCATCGCGGAATTCTCGCGCGGACGAGTCGAGCGGATGATTGGCCAGCGAACGTTCAACGCTTCCGGGCGTTGCGCGATAGACCTCGAATCCCGACACCGGTTGGTCTGCTGCCAAGTCCCATTTGAGCATGACACTGTTCTGCTCCACCGTGGCATGAATGCTCGAAAACAACACGGGAACAGTTATCTCACACTGCGCGGGTAGTACAACGAGCCCGCGACTGCGTTCTGCCACGAACACGTATTCTCCGGAGACAGTGGCGCCGCGCACGACGTTCACCAGATCGCCCGGATTCCAAGCGCCAACCAAAACTGGGTGTGCCGGATTGGAGATGTCAATGACCTGGACCCCGCCTCCTTCATCGCATAGGTATGCATGGCTTCCCGCGACGGCCACGTGCTGGGGATGATCGGGCGTGTGGACCATTCCGGTCTCCGCGGGGTTCGCGGGATTCGAAATGTCCACCACGTGCAATGACCCGCCGCTCCTATTCCCCGGCGGATTCAAGCCTACAGCCACGAATGCCAACGTTCCAACCACTGTGACGTCCGTCGGTCCGCCCGCCGTCGTATGCCAGCTCCCGAGTACCGCGGGACTCGCTGGGCTGGCAACATCGATAATCTCAAGTTGACCGCCATACTGAGTTTGAGTCAACGGCCCATGGGCGGTGGCATACGCGCGATTCCCGGCCGCGTCCACGCCTTGAACGATGAAGTCGGGATTCACATTGCCTACGATCGTCGACGTGGAGGCGTCAATCACCTGTACGCCATGGAATTGGTCCGCAACGATTACGAGATTGCCGGCGAACGCGACATCCTGCGCGAAACCCGGCGTGACGATCGTGCCGAGGTTGACGGGTGTGGCTGGATTGGAAATGTTGATCACCTGGACGTCGGAATTGGAAACTACGTACGCCACGTCACTCCCCAAAGACACGCGTCGCGCGGCGCCGGGCGTCGCGACCGTTGTCACGAGTTCGGGGAGGACGGGGTTGCTAATGTCGACCACGCGTAGCCCCGACGCGCCATCGGCAAGATA
>JAICFA010000148.1 GCA_025923935.1 Candidatus Krumholzibacteriia bacterium | reverse complement strand
TGCGGAAATCGCGTCAGAGCGAACCGGACTCGCCTTCCTCAGCTCGCGCCCATCGCGTTTGCAACCGCGCTGCGGAAATCGCGTCAGAGCGAACCGGACTCGCCTTCCTCATTTCGCGCCTAGTGCACGCGACGCGCGTGCGTAATCGCGCGGCTTTACCCACATGATCATCCCGTAGCGTCCCATGCCCGCGCACACCGCGGCGGCGGCGGTGATGCTGATGCGTGCCTTGGCGAGCTTTTGCACGTGTTTGTTTACGGCACCCGCTTGGTTGATGCCCGTAATGAGAAACGCTTTCTTCACGCGCGAGAGTTTCCACCCGTTCCTCGCCGCCACGCGGCGTAGCGCCGGCATCTTGGTGGTGACGAAATCGAGCTGGGCACCGCGTCCGCGGGGGAATCCGGAGAAGGCGTCGAGATTGATGCCGGCGTCGGCCAGCTCGGCGAGAATTCTTGCACCCTGACCCGCACGCGTTGGGACGAGGGTGTAGCAGTAATTCACCTTTTGGATCTGGTCAGCCATGATGACCTCCTTGCAAACGTGAGTGTACCACCGGTGGAATCGGGGCGCGGCCTCCGGTGTTTAAGCCGTGCGCGCCCCAGCGCCATCTGTTACATTTGGGGATCATAACCGAAAGGATTTCGAGATGAGCCAGAGCACTCATACCGCCACCATGGAGGACGTCCGCAAGTTCAACGACGCCTGTGAGACCTTGCGGTCGGAAGTGGGGAAGACCATCGTCGGCCAGAACCAGGTGGTCGAAGAGCTTCTCATCGCCCTGTTTGCGGGCGGGCATTGTCTACTGGTGGGCGTGCCGGGCCTCGCGAAAACACTCCTCATCTCGACCGTCGCGCAGGCCCTGGACCTCAAGTTTTCTCGCATCCAATTCACTCCGGACCTGATGCCCTCCGACATCACCGGCACCGAGATCCTGGAAGAGGACGCCGCCACACGCAAGCGCTCGTTCCGCTTCATTCCCGGTCCGATTTTCGGCAACGTGATCCTGGCGGACGAGATCAATCGCACGCCGCCTAAGACGCAAGCGGCACTGCTGCAGGCCATGCAGGAAAAGAAAGTCACGGCGGGCGGACAGACGTACGCGCTCGATCTTCCCTTCTTCGTATTGGCGACACAGAACCCGATCGAGCAAGAAGGAACGTATCCGCTGCCGGAAGCTCAGCTCGACCGCTTCATGTTCAACATTCGCGTCGACTATCCCTCCGAAGAGGAAGAGATCCAGATCGTCGAATCGACGACGTCACCGCAAAGCTCGCAGCCGACCGTGGTGCTCCACGCCAACGACATCCTGCGCACGCAGGAGTTGGTACGCACGGTGCCGGTGGACTCGCACGTGCTGCGCTACGCAATTCGCTTGGTGCGAGCCACGCGCGATGAATCCATCCCGCTGGTCAAGCAGTATGTCTCTTGGGGCGCGGGGCCGCGCGCGGGACAGAATCTCATCCTGGGTGCGAAGGTGCGTGCGGTAATGAACGGCCGCCCGATCCCGAGCATCGATGACGTGCGCGCCATCGCCTACCCGGTAATGCGCCACCGCATCGTGACGAACTTCAATGCGGACGCCGATGGCGTGTCGACCGACGATTTGATCGACCGCTTGTTGGAAGTCGTACCGTCGTAGCTAGAATTCGAGTGCCAGTCCGACGCGGATTTCGTGGTGGCGTGGCGACCAGCCGGTCAAGGGCCGGAGGGCGATGTTGCTCGCGTCCGGATTGAGTCTCATTTCGGATCGCTCGTCCGTCTCGGGACGCGACATGCGTACGGCGAGATAACCACCGGCAATTCCGGACGCAGCGACAATCGACGCAATAGCCGCGTCGTCGTCGATTTCTCCCAGTAGGATGATTCCCCCTCCGAACAACGCGCCCAGCACGCCGCCCAAATTCATGAAGCGCACGCGTCGCTGGGTGAGTGGGGTGTCTTTGGCGGCGATGCCGGTGCCAACAACGGCAACGGCGCTCCCGATCAACGCGCTCGCAAGATTCTGGTCGGATTGATTCTCGATCGCGACACCGGTTAGCAATCCCAGACCGGCACCCCAGAAATTGGCGGAGTTCATCATGGCGGCGTGTCCGGCGGTGAATTCCGACATAGTGTTGACCAGACACGCGAGCGCGATGCCGCCCACCCCGCCCAGTACGCCCGCCGCGACGACGTCGTCGGACTCACTGTCGATCTCGTCGTCATCGGCGTACGCGGTCCAACCGACGCCTTGCCACGTTCCGAACCAACCGCCCAGCGAGATCATTTCGGCGTCGGCGTCCGTCACCGAACGATTCTTGGTGGCCAAATGGGTGAAGTACAGGCTCGCCGCGGGAACGGTCAGGAGAAACGCAGCGAAACCTTCCGGCGATTCGACGTCGAACGCGATGGGAATTCCAATTGCGAGCCACACACTGTAGTAGCCGGCGAAGACCATCAGATCGGTTCGGCCGCTCTGATCGAGCGTGCTGCCCTCTTGAAACAACCCGCGTGGTACTCCCGCCAAGGCGCGCACGTCGTCGTGGGCGGTAGCGGTGCCCAGGCTGTCATACTGCTCCGGATAGTCGCGCCGCAGATCCTCCAAGAGCGAGTTGGCCACGTCGTAGCGTCCCTCCGTCGCCAGGCGCAGCGCGGTGCCGTAGAGGACGCGCGCGTCCAGCGCGCGGTCGCCCGAGCGATTCGCGTTGGCCGCTTCCACCAGACGCACGTGCACGCGCGTGTTCTCGAAGGTGTCGTCGTCGATGCGGCGCGAGCGGGTGTGCTGGGTGCCGCCGTCCTCGTAGAGGATGTCGACACGATAGCCGTCGTCGAGCTTGAAGACGCGCGCCGAGACGAAGCCGCGCACGTCGGGAAAGAGGTGGTAAGCGTCGCGCTCGGCGCGGGAGATCTCCTCGCCCAGCGTCTCGCTGAGTGCGATCGGGGTTTCGGCCGCGCGCGCAGCGGTGGAACATGCCACTATGACGGCCGCGGCCAGCGCGCCGAGAACGAGACGCTTCATGGCGAAAACATAGCACGGCCGGCGGCGCCGGGCGGTGTGTTGCTGCGCACAATCCGCGAGCGTATACTGATGACCCCGTGATTCATCGCCGGACTTTCCATTCTTTCGTGCTTCGCACGCTCGCCGCGGCCGGACTGATCGCGATGCTCGTGCTGATGCCGGCGGCCTCGCCGCGCAACGACGCGCGCGATCCTCGCAGCGTCGAGTGGCTGTGCACGCATCAACCCCAACGAGTGCGCGCGCTGTTCGACAGCCTCAATCTCGAGCTGCCGGCGCTGGCCAAAGTCAAGAAGGCCGTGGCCGACGGCGACTACCCGCGCGCGTGCACCGAGCTGATCGATTACTACCGTCACTCGTCGAGCGCGCCGCAGTACCGCGGCGCACGTGCCGTCAAGCTGACCGAAACCGACGGCCCCGGCGAACAGCTCCTCGCGGACAAATACGACCACTATGGGGTGATCAAGAAGGTGCCGCGCACGCCGGCGGGCGAAATCGATTGGTCGTTCATGGGCGAGGATCCCGCGCTGGAGTGGGGGCAGGATCTGAACTGCCACAGCTACTTCGGTATTCTTTTCACCGCCTACCTGCGTACCTCTAACCCGGCGTACGTTGGGCGGATCGATGCCGATACCCGGGATTGGGTGCTGTCGAATCCATATCCGGCGCGCCTGAATCGCAAGGGCCCGTGGGGCGGCATCACCATCTTCCGTCGCGTCATGGCCTGGCCGCCGGTGTTCTACGGGCTACAAAACGTGGACGAGTTTTCGCCGGCGGCCCGCATCCTGATGCTGTCCAGCATTGCCGACCACGCGCGACACCTCATGCTTTTTCACCGCCGAGACGACAACAACTGGACGCTCGGTGAGGTCTCGATGTTGGGAGTGATCGGGTGTTTGTGGCCGGAATTTCGTGACGCGCCGGGTTGGCGGGCGTATTCGCAGGAACAAGTGGGACGACAGCTCGCCGAGATCGTGTACCCCGACGGAGCGGAAGCCGAGCTCACGTCGCACTACCACCGTATCGTCACCGAGAATGTGGAGAACTACGTCGATACCTTTCGTCGCTCGGGATTCGCGATCGCCGACTCGATCGTCACCGACGTGATGCGCATGTGGTCATACGCCGCACTCACCCTCCGGCCCGACGGAACCATCCCGGAGAACAACGATTCCGATCGCCGCGACGGCCGCGCGAAGCTGAAGGAGGCGTCCAAGCGCCACGACCGCCCGGACTGGTTATACGTGGCCACCAACGGCGCGGACGGCGTACGGCCGCGCATCGGGCCGTCGGTCACGTTTCCGTGGGCCGGGCACGCGATCATGCGCAGCGGGTGGGACGCAAACGCGCAGTGGTCCTTCTTCGATGCGGGTCCTTTCGGCCTCGCGCACCCTCATTACGACAAGCTGCATATCTCCATCGATGCGTTTGGGCGCGCGCTCTTGGTCGACGCGGGACGCTTCACGTATGCGGAGGGCCCGTATCGCGAGTATTTCATGGGGTCGGCCTCGCACAACGTGCTTTTGATCGACGGAGCTGGCCAGAACAAGTTGCCCGAGCGCGCGGAGAGTCCGATGGTCGGCACCGACTACGGGTCCACGCCGGAATTCGACTACGCGCGCGGTGTTTTCGACGCGGGATACCAAAACGTTCTCGGGCGCGCGGTGCACACGCGCACCGTCATCTACCTTCACGACAAGTATTGGGTCGTCGCCGACCGCCTGGAAACCGACCGCGCGCGGCGCGTCGAGGCCCTGTGGCATTTCGCGCCCGAATGCAATGTCGCTGTCGACGGGCGCTCGGTCGCGTCCAACGATGCCGGCCAGGGCAATCTTCGTGTCCAACCGGTGGGCGGCATCCCGTGGCGCGTGGACATCGTGAAAGGGAGGGAGAAGCCGGTGCAAGGCTGGTACAGCCCGGTTTACACCAAGAAGGTTCCGAGCCCGACCGCCGTCTACACCGCCGACATACCGGGTACGACCACCTTCGCTTGGGTACTGCTGCCCGCGCGCGGCGACGTGCCCGCGGTCGACACGCGCGTGGTGTCGAGTCGCGCGGACCGCATCGAAGTGCGCGTGCAGGTCGGCGACGACGTACACATATTCACGATCCCCATGAATTCGTGGCGGCCGAGCGTGCGTCGCGGAGGCTGATCGTTTATACTGCGCCCCATGGCAGAACCGCGCAAATTTCAATCGGGATTGGTCAACGTGACCTTTGGCGAAGGCGTCACCATCGTCGAGCCCTGCAACCTCTACGGGTGCAGCATCGGCGACGGGTCGTTCGTCGGGCCCTTCGTCGAGATACAAAAAAGCGTCACCATCGGCAAGCGCACGCGCGTGCAGTCGCACGCGTTCGTTTGCGAGCTGGTGACGATCGGCGACGATTGCTTCATCTCCCACGGTGCCATGTTCATCAACGACCTCTTTCAAATCGGCGGCCCCGCCTGGGGCAAGCCGGAGTTGTGGAAGGGGACGAAGATCGGCAACAAAGTGTCGATAGGGACCAACGCGACCATTTTACCCGTCTCGATCTGCGACAACGTGGTGGTGGGTGCGGGCGCGGTGGTGACGAAAGACATCACGGTGCCGGGCATCTACGCGGGGAATCCCGCCAAGCTGATTCGTAAGCTGTAAGCAGAAGCACGCGATCGACATCATGTGGCGCTCACGATTCGCTGGCCCGCCGATCGCCGTTTTACTGACGGGCGCAGTCTTACTCGCATGCGACGACCACGACGATTCGCTGTTTACCGGGGAGCGGGAGCCGGTGTTGGTTCCTGCCGCGTGGCAAGGCGAGTGGAATGTCACGACGGTGGGGAGGCTGTGCGACCAGCCCGACACACTTTCCTTCCACGAGGAAGTAGAGTACCTGTGCCAAGGCGAACCACTGACGACGCGCTTCCTTCCTCTTGGGCTCGAGTGCGAAGGCACGGCGACTGACACTCGCATCGATGTCGAGTGCGACTTCGATGGGTCGGAAGGAACGTGCCGCCTCACCATCAATGTCGACTGGACGATGACGCGCAACGGCGACGATTTCACCGGCACCGCTCGCGTTCACTGGGTTTCGACCGGCGGTTGCGACCCCGACACCACGCTGTGCGTCGACTACACCTTCGCCGGGACTCGGGTCGGTGACGGTCTCGATGGGTGTTTTCCGCAACCGTGAAGGTGCTCATCTTCATGAGCGAACTCCGCGTCGGCGGGGCTGAGTCGATGTCGATCGCTCTCGCCAACGCGCTGGCTGGGGAAGGGATCGACGTGCACTTCGCCAGCGCGAGCGGTCCGCTGCGCGCCAATTTGGACAAACGCATCGCCTTTCATCGCATCGACAATCCGAATGTGTTTCCGCTCCGCGTCGCGCACACGTTGTCGCTCCTCTTGAGCGAGATTCGCCCCGATATCATTCATTCGCACGGTGCCACCTGCGCGACGGTGGCGACGGCGGCGCGCAAGGCGAGCAAGGTCCCGTGCGTGCGTGTGCTCACCCACCATTCGCGCGTGTTTCGCCGTGCACCGGGGTGGATCGCGGCGCGAATCATGGCGCGCACCGCCGATCACTACATCGCCATCAGCAAGGACAAGCAGGAGGACATGGTTGCGTGCGGAATTCCGCGTGAGAAAACCTCCTTAATCCCGAATTTCGTCGATGTGGCGCGGGTCGAAGAGCGCGTCGCCGCCGTCGACGCCGCACAAGTGCGTCGTGGCTTGCAGATTCCCGATAACGCCGTCGTGCTCATGATGGCGGGTCGCGTCGTCGACACCAAACGCTTCGATGTGTTCGTGAAGATCGCCGCCGAAACGGCGCGCCGTTTGAGCCCGCGTGCGGTGCACGCGCTGGTCGTCGGCGACGGTCCCGAGCTCGAGCGGGTACGCCGGATCGCGCGCGACGAGGAGGCCACGATCCATTTCTTGGGATTTCAGAGCGATATCTTTCCGAGCCTCGCCATCAGCGACGCCGTCGTATTTCCGTCCCAGCACCCGGAGGTGCTGCCGATGTTTCTGATCGAAGCGAGTGCGGCCGGCAAAGCCATCGTGTGTTCGGACGTGCCCGGCAATCGCGAAATCGTGACCGACGGCGAAACCGGCCGGGTGGTGCGCGGGGACGTGAACGCCTATGCCGGCGCGGTCACCGAGATCGTCGCCGATACCGCCCTCGCGCACCGCCTGGGTGCCGCCGCGCACGCCACCGCCCTTGAGCGTTTCGACCAGAAGCACGTTGCACAGCAGACCATCGCCGTCTACCAGGGCTTGCTTGCCGGGCGGGAACCGAAGGGTTAGATTCGCGTAGACTCTGTCGGGGCGAATCATGCCGTATTTACGCGACAAATCGAATGTTTCCCGCTTCCTCGACCCCGCCGTCGTCGGCAAGCTCGAGAACCTCGAGCTCAAGGCGCGGTTGATC
>JAICFA010000147.1 GCA_025923935.1 Candidatus Krumholzibacteriia bacterium | reverse complement strand
GGTTGTATTGGCCAATCGCATCGGTGGAATCCACTTCCTCCGCCTTGCGATACCCCTCCAGCGCCTTATTGTATTGGCGGTTGTCGAAGTACACGTTGCCCAAGTTCACGTACGCGATCGCCGAGTTCTTGTTGAACGAGATGGCGTGGAGGAAGTGTGCCGCCGCCGTCTCCGGATCGCCCCCGCGCATGGCCAAGAGGCCCAGGGCGGTGTAGCGGTCGTCGTTGAGCTCGTCGTCATCGGTCGCGTAGCCCGCGATCGCGCCTTCCAGCACGTGATCGTTGGCCGACCCGTTGGCGCGCGCGATGAGCGACGTCAGCGATTTGGGATCCGCCACCACCGACATCCGGTCGAGGTACGACGCCGTGCCCGTGAACACCACGAACACGCCCGCCATCACCATCGACAGCACGCGCTCGTGCTTGTGCATGAAGGGCCACGTAAGAATGAGGATCAACGCGGCCGCTGTCGTGTAGCCCGGGAGCAGGGCGAAGGGTGCCAGCAGCAACAGTGCCGCCGCCACCCGGGCGCCGGCCGCGTTGAATTTGATGCGCGCCGATTCCGCGATGCGGTGCGCGATGAACGGGAAGTAGCGCACTGCCAACGCGATCCATACGATCGACGACGCCAGCAAGAGCACCAGCGTCGCCGACGTGACCGCGTTGAGTGCGAGCCAACGCTGTCCGTCGAAGCTCCGCAGCTGCGACAGAAATCCTTCCGTGAAGTAGTAGACCGATTCCGGGCTGAAACGCTTCGCGTGCAGGCGCGCCAGCGTGAAGTAGGCATCGCTGTAGTTGGGCGCGAAGGTGAGCGCGTTGCGTAGGCTGGTGATGGCGCCGTCGTCGTCGCCGCGCTCGATCTGCCCCAATGAATGGCGGTAATAGACCTGTGCGACGATCGGCAACGTGACCGCGCCGTCGCGAATCTGGTTTTCTTGATAGCCGACCAGATGTCGGGCAAATTCTGCCGTCGGCTTGGGATCGTTGGGGACGGACGCCGCCACCGTTTGCGTGTCGCTGCCGGCGGCTAGGAATTGAGTCGAATCGGCAGATGCTGCCGCGACCCCGCCCGCTTTCGCTTCCGATCCGTCCGCGAAGAAGGAATCCAGTGCCGCCGCGTTGAACGTTCCGGCCGTCTCTTCCGCATGGGCAACGCACAGCGACGCGATCAGAATCGCGAGCCAGATGCAGAATGCAAGCATGTCCTGGCGGCGAAGGCCCAGCGGCCCCGTCGCACTACCCAGCCGGACGCGTGTGTTCATCGTAGTTTTGGCCCCGAACCTCGGTTCAAAAGGCGCCCTAGTCGGCGCTCTAAGTTCTTGGGTTCCAAGGCAATCGGCAAGAAGCGTGCCGACGGATGAGGCTCCCGCCGTGGCGGTGGGGCATTGAAACTCGGCGCAAGCGAATGCTATCGTCGTCAGTGAAGCTTCGACGGCGTCTCTAGGCAATCAACTCGCGAGCGGTGCAGCGATGGTCGGCCGGTTGGCGGTTCTGCTTTTGGCCGTATTCGTCGCGAGTGCTGCAGCCGACGATCCCGGAAGCCGTCCCCGCAATCTCGCCGTGTCGTTCAGCGGCGACACCGTCGTCCTCACCAGTCTGGGTTCGAATTTCATCACGCAAGCGAGCGGCACGCCGTTCACCTTGACGCACATCGACGTCGGCGCGCGCTCGTTTGGTGTCGTCTTCCTCGATCTCGAAACCATCGTGGTGACACATCCGGATGCGACGTCGCTCTCCGTTCTCACGCGCACGTCGCAGGTATTTCAGTTCGATCGTTCCATCGAGCTGGGCGCGCGCTTTCGTTATTCCACCGAGATCATCTCCGTCCCGGGCAGCGCCACGCGGGTGCTGGTGGCGAACCGGGGCTTACCGCCGACCGGCACCACGTCCGCGCAAACGTGGTGCAACGCGGTTTACGAGGTCGACCTCGCGACGGGGCAAATCGTGCGTACCTTCGTCACCGAACGCGAACCGAGCGCGCTGGTGGTGTCACCCGATGCAACGCGGCTGTTCGTCGGTCACATCCAGGGTTCGCTGGGAGGCGCGCACCTCGCGGCCAACGATTCGCATGCGGACAACACCGGCCAGATTGGATTCATCGGCGACGGCGGCTCTATCTTGATGTTCGATCTCGGCGACGCGAGCAGCGTGGTGCGTCCGCTCGCCGGAAAACGCATCGGCGTGGGCAGTCCCGTGCGCGGGATGGCGGCGAGTGCGAACGACGACGGATCGTACGCAATCTACTTCACCAACGTGGGTGACAACGCCAACGGCGAGGATCCCGAGGCGGGCGCCGGCGTCAGCTTGTTCGGGGGACGCAATATTCCGAACGTCGTGAGCGCGCTCCACTACGATGCGGCGCACGTTCTGCAAGACATCGAACATGCGGTGTTCGATCACCGGCCCGATTGGACCTTCGACACGTCGTTCACGCCGATGGACGGCCTGCCGGCGGTGCTGCCGGAGAAGATCGTGGTGCGCGACTACGACGACGGAACGCGTCACCGCGAATTGATCGTCACCCATTCCGGATCGGGAACCCTGAGCCGCGCGCGGTTGTTGAACGACGGCCGCTTCGATCTGGAAGGGTCGACGGGCCCGCTGCCCCGCGTGCGCGTGAGCCGCAATCCCGACCAAACGCTCACCATCACGGAGGACGCGCCCGCGTTTCCGCTGTTCCGCCGCGTCATGGATGGCGCCACCAACGCCGGCCACGTGGACGCGAGCCGCCCCGGCCAGCCGCGATTCACCTCGAATGCACGCGCGCTCGCGTACGCGCCGTCGCTCGACCGCGTGTTCGTCGCCACCGCGCTCGACAACGAGCTGCTACAGGTTGAATTCGCCGCCGGTCAAGCCTCCATTGCGGCGCGCTACGCCCTCTGCGATCCCATCGCGTCCATCGATGAGCGAAACTTCTTCGGCTTCGGACGCGGCTTCTTGTTTCGCGAAGGCGACCTCGCGTTTCGAAACGACGACAACCGTCCGCGGGTCGGCAATCAAACGTGTTCGACCTGCCACGTGGACGGCCACTCCGACGGCAAGGTACGCATGACGCGCCGCGTGGGCGTCAACAAGCCCGCGGCGGTGCCGCTGCGCAAAGCGGTAACGGTGCCGTCGTGTCTCGACATCGCGAACACCGAGTGGATCTTTTTTGAAGGCTTGAAGACCATCCACGACGGGGTGTTCGACGAGGATACCGAGTGCAACTATTGCGACGACTCCGCCTTCTTCGACAACACCGAAGCATTTACCAACACGTTGGCGTCGCCGAAGTCGCCGCACAGTCCCAGCGGGACCCTCGCGGCGAGCGAAATACGGGGGCGCTTTCTGTTCGAGAGCATGAACTGCAGCCGCTGCCACGCGGGACCGCGGCAGACGTTTCAACGCACGCTCGAGCTGGACATGCCGCACGGGGTGTCCGCGTTCGGACCGGCGATTCCGGCGCTGACGCAGTTCAATCGCTTCCTGCACGATCCCACCCAAGTGTTCATCAGTGGCGTCGACACGCCCGACGACAATCTCGCACTGCGCAACATGACCGACGTCGGCACGCGCCCGCCCGGCGACGCGCGCAAGAACGGCGTCAACACGCCGTCGCTCGCGGGCCTGTGGGACAACCGCCCCTACTTTCACGACGGACGCTATCGCGATCTCGCGGGAGTTCTCTCGCACACCTGGTTGGACGACGACGACGCTCTGCGCGCCGCACCCCTCGGTATGTTGACCGAGAATCCCGACAACGCGTTCGACGGAACCATCGATCCGCTGGCTGACGGAGAGGGAAAGAACCTCACCCAGTTCGGAACCCACGCGGCGACGCGGCCGCTGCCGTGGGTGCCCGTGAGCGCGACGCTATCGAGCATTGACTATCGCGACCTGGAAGCGTTCCTGCTCGCGTTGAGCAGTGAAACCGATCCGTGCACGGGAGTCGCGAGCGACTTCATTCAAGATCTCATCGTGTCGCCATCTTTGAAGGCGACGTGGAAGACCGCGGTGCCCGCGGAGTGCGAAGTGACCTGGAGCGGTCCCGTGTCGCACACGCAGCTTACGCCGCGCGGGTCGTCGCACGAGAGCACCATCCTCGCGAACGGAAGCGGGACCTACACGGTGACAGTCACCGCGCAAGTGCGCTCCATCTGCGGAGAGATCTACACCGCCAGCGCATCCATCCAGGCCGATCCCGTCACCGGGACGACCGCTCCGCCCATTCAAACCTCCCTCGGCCCGGTGCGACCTAATCCCTTCAATCCCGACGTCACCATCGAGTATTCGCTCGCTCGTGACGCGCACGTGAGCCTCATCGTGTACGACACCGCCGGGCGACGCGTGCGCACGCTGGTGGATGGGCACCGCAAACGCGACCGATATCAAGCCCACTGGGATGGTCGCGACGATCGCGGCCATGTCGTGACCAGCGGCGTCTACTTTTGTCGCATGACCAGCGGGACCTTCCAATCGTCGCAGAAGCTGGTCCTGCTCAAGTAGCCAGCATCGCCCAGATAGCTGTTTTGGAAGGCTAGCCCGTTCGCGGGCGGCATGCTAAACTGCCGCCCTATGTCTACTTCTGTCGTTTACATCAAAGATCTCAAGGCCCACGCGGGGAAGATGGTCGAGCTCCGCGGATGGGTGTACAACACCCGTTCCGGCGGTAAGATTCGTTTCCTCATTCTGCGCGACGGCACCGGCTATCTCCAGTGTGTCGCCAGTGCCTCCGACGTTCCGCCGGCGGATTTCGAAATTCTCGGAACGCTCACCCAGGAATCCAGTGTCGTCGTCACCGGCACGCCGCGCGAAGACAAGCGCGCGCCCGGCGGAGTGGAGCTAACCCTCAAGTCCGTGACCGAGGTGCAGCACGCCGAAGGATTTCCCATCACGCCCAAGGAACATTCGTCGTCGTTCCTGCTGGATCATCGCCATCTTTGGCTGCGGAGCAAGAAGCAGCACGTCGTCTTGACCGTGCGCCACCACACCATCTCGGCCATTCGCGATTACTTGAACAACCACGGATTCATCAACCTCGACACGCCCATCTTCACGCCCAACGCGTGCGAAGGGACGAGCACGCTCTTCGAAACCGATTACTTCGGCGACAAGGCGTACTTGACGCAGAGCGGCCAGCTCTACAACGAGGCCACCGCCGCGGCGTTCGGAAAGGTGTACTGCTTCGGTCCGACCTTCCGCGCCGAGAAGTCCAAGACGCGGCGCCATCTCACCGAATTCTGGATGGTGGAGCCCGAGGTCGCCTTCATGCGCCTCGACGAGCTCATGGACCTCGAGGAAGATTTCTTCTGCTACATCATCGCGCGCGTACTGGAGACCTGCGGAACGGACATCAAGGAAGTATTGGAAAGGGACATCTCCAAGCTGGAAGCCGTGAAGAAACCCTTCCCGCGCATCCATTATAAGGAGGCGGCGAAAACCCTCCTCGACCAGGGCGTTCCCTTCGAGGTGGGCGGCGACTTCGGCGGAACCGACGAGACCGTGCTGACCCAGAACCAGACCACGCCCATCTTCGTGCACCACTATCCCACCCAGGTGAAGGCGTTCTACATGGAGCCCGATCCCGACGAGCCCGAATACTGCCTCTCCGTCGACATGCTCGCCCCCGAAGGCTACGGCGAAGTCATCGGCGGCGGCGAGCGCACCGCGAACTTGGATTTGCTCGAGCAGCGCATCAAGGAGCACAACCTCCCGCGTGCTGCGTATGAGTGGTATTTGGATCTACGCAAATACGGAACCTTCCCGCACTCGGGCTTCGGTTTGGGTGTCGAGCGCACGGTCTCGTATCTCTGCGGTCTCTCGCACTTGCGCGAAGCAATCCCATTCCCAAGGATGTTGAATCGATTGAGTCCTTAGCACCAAGGAGCGATGCCATGGCCAAGGTCCTCTGCGTCCTCTACGACGATCCTGTCGACGGTTACCCGAAGTCCTACGCGATCGATTCCATTCCCAAGCTCGAGAAGTATCCGGGCGGGCAGACGATGCCGACGCCAAAGGGGATCGACTTCAAGCCGGGCGCGCTCCTGGGTTGTGTTTCCGGCGAGCTGGGGCTGCGCAAATTCCTGGAGTCGAATGGACACACGCTTGTCGTCACCTCCGACAAGGACGGCGCGAACTCGACGCTGGATCGCGAACTGGTCGACGCGGAGGTGGTGATCTCGCAGCCGTTCTGGCCGGCGTATCTGACGCGCGAGCGCATCGCGAAAGCACCGAAGCTGAAGCTGGCGATCACCGCGGGGATCGGGTCGGACCACGTGGATTTGCAGGCGGCCATGGATCGCGAGCTGACGGTGGCGGAAGTGACGTATTGCAACAGCATCAGTGTCGCCGAGCACGTGGTGATGATGATCCTGGCACTGGTGCGAAACTACATTCCGTCCTACGACTGGGTCATCAAGAATGGATGGAACATCGCAGACTGCGCGGCGCGCTCGTACGACGTGGAAGGGATGAACGTGGGGACGGTGGGCGCGGGGCGCATCGGGAGTGCGGTCTTGCGCCGCATGAAGCCGTTCGACGTGAAGCTGCACTACACGGACCGTCACCGCTTGTCGCCGGAAATCGAAAAAGAGCTGGGCCTCACCTTCCATCCGAACGCGGAGTCGCTGGTGAAGGTGTGCGACGTGGTCACGATCAACACGCCGCTCCACCCGGAGACGGAGCACATGTTCGACGACGCGATGATCGGGAAAATGAAGCGGGGCGCGTACCTGGTCAATACGGCACGCGGCAAGATTTGCGACCGCGACGCGGTGGCGCGCGCCCTGAAAGACGGGCAGCTGGCGGGATACGCGGGCGACGTGTGGTTCCCGCAGCCGCCGCCGAAAGATCATCCGTGGCGCTCGATGCCGCATCACGGCATGACCCCGCACGTCTCGGGCACGAGCCTCTCGGCGCAAGCGCGCTACGCGGCCGGCGTGCGCGAGATTCTGGAGTGTTGGTTCGAGAAGCGTCCGATTCGCGACGAATATCTCATCGTGTCGGGCGGAAAGCTGGCGGGCGCGGGCGCGCATTCGTACAGTGCGGGCAACGCGACGGGCGGCTCGGAAGAGGCGGCGAAGTTCAAGAAATGAGACCGCTCGTAGTCATCGGCGGTGCCTTGATCGGGCTGCTGATGGGGTGTTCGGAGAAGTCGGCGCCGCAAGAGAACGCGTCGGCGGCTTACTTCGACCAGACCGGCCGCGACGATGTCTTGAGCGGTGGGGTCAAGTTGATCGCGGTCGACACGCCCAAGGGCACCTTCCAGGTGTGGACCAAACGCACGGGCAACAACCCGCGCGTCAAGTTGCTGCTCCTCCACGGCGGTCCGGGATTTACACACGAATAATTTGAGTGCTTCGACAGATTTCTGCCGCAGGAGGGCATCGAGTACTACTATTACGACCAACTGGGCTCGTACTACAGCGACCAGCCGGACGACTCGTCGCTGTGGGACACGGCGCGTTTCGTGGAAGAAGTGGAGCAGGTGCGTACGGCGCTGGGGCTC
>JAICFA010000146.1 GCA_025923935.1 Candidatus Krumholzibacteriia bacterium | reverse complement strand
GCGGGTCGAGCGCAGCGGCGACACCTTCGCCGACTTGGCGTGGACAAGCGACAATGCGTGGCTCTTGTATCGTGCGACGCGCGGTACGTCGGCGTGGCTCGAGGCGTACGATGTGGATCAAGCGCAGTTGCAGACGCCGCTGCCGATCACCGGCGCCGAGCCCATCGCGGTCGGCAACCGCAGTCTGGGCGAGTATCGTTTGGCGATGTCGATGAGTCCGGCGGTAGGGAGCACGGTCCTCTTCTATCCGTCTTTCGCCGGCGCGTCGACGATTGGTATCAAGCGACTCGATATCAGCGGCCTGAGCCCGTAAAAAAGCGAACGTGGCGGACCTCATCCGGCTCAAGGACATCACCGTCTTCGGTTTCTACGGCGTGTCTCCCGCGGAGCGCGAAGTAGGGCAGAAGATTCAGATCGACCTCGATCTGTCGGCGGACCTCACGAGCGCGTGCCGGTCCGATTCGCTGCACGACACCATCAACTACGAATCCGTCTACAGCAAGGTGATCGAAGTGGTCGGCGGTGAGAAACGCTACCGCCTCTTGGAAGCGCTGGGCGACGAGATCTGTGCCGCCATCATCGCCAGCTTTCCGGTGACACGCGTCGAGATTCGCCTGCGCAAGCTCAACCTCCCGTTCCCCAACAACCTCTCGCACGTCGAAGTGGTCCTCGTGCGCGAGGCGCCGATGATCTGACGAGATTGGCCGTGGATGGCTTCGCGTACGTGGCGTTGGGGTCGAACCTCGGTCGCCGCGAGCACGCCATTCTGTACGCCGCGCGCCGCTTGCACGAAATGGGTGCGGGACGCGTGCGCCGTATGAGCAGCTTGTACGAATCGGCTGCGGTCGGCATGGGTGTGGCACCGCCGTTCGTCAACGCGGTGCTGGAACTTGTTCCTTTACTTACCCCTTCCGATTTGTTACAGCGAATGCAGGCGGTCGAGCTCGAGCTGGGCCGCACCGGGGGCCACAACCAGTCGCGCGAGATCGACCTCGATCTCATCGCGTACTCCGGCCAGGTGGTGGACACGGCGTACTTGACACTGCCGCACCCGCGCTACGCAGAGCGTACCTTCGTGGTGATTCCGCTGGCGGAGGTGGTGCCCGGTTTTCACGACCCGAAGAGCGGCCGCACCATCGAAGAGATCGCGGCGGGACTCGCCGGACGCGAGCCGGTTCGCCGCATTTCCGGGCGCACGCGGTGAATGATGGACAAGACCTACGCCGAGATTCGCCGCGGTATCCTCGCTCGAGGCTACGCGCGCGTGGCCATCGAAGGGAACATCGGCGTGGGCAAGACCTCGCTCGCGCGGCTGGTGGCTAAGCGACTCGGCGGCCAGCTGGTGGAAGACCGCGTCGACGACAATCCCTTTCTGGAACGCTTCTACGAAGACGCGGGCGCGTACGCCTTCCAAACGCAGCTCGTTTTCCTCATGAATCGCTACAAGCAGCAGCTCGCGCTCAACCAGCGCGACTTGTTCGCGGATTTCGTGGTGTTCGACTACGTGTTCGCGCGCGACCGCATCTTCGCCAACGTCAACTTGAGCGACGACGACTTAGCACTTTACGAGCGCGTGGCGTCCGAGCTGGAGACCAAGGTGGTGCGGCCCGACTTGGCGATCTATCTACAAGCGTCCGCGCCGGTATTGTTCGACCGCATCCAGACGCGCGGCAATACCGCCGAGCGCGCGCTCTCGCGCGATTATTTGGAAGCGCTGAACGAAGCGTTCAACCACTACTTTTTCAACTATTCCGCGGGTCCGCTGTTGGTGGTCAATACCGACGCGATGGACTTCGTCAACGACGAGCGCCACTTCATCGATTTGTTGACGCGCCTGTGCGAGCCGGTGGTCAACACCGAGTTCTACGTACCCTCGTTCGGGGCGCGGTGAGACGGGCATGACACGGCGCGCAAAAGTCACGGTGCAAACGCTCTTGGAAATGAAGCGTCGCGGCGAGCGTATCGCCATGCTGACGGCCTACGATTACGTCACCGCATTGATCGAAGACCGCGCCGGCGTCGACGTGATCCTGGTGGGCGACAGCGTGGGCATGGCGGTGCTCGGCTACGAGACCACCATTCCCGTCACCATCGAAGAGATCGTGCACCACTTGCGCGCCGTGGCGCGCGCGCGGCCGCGCGCCATGCTGGTGGGCGACCTTCCCTTCATGAGCTACCAAGCCGGAGTGGCCGATGCGGTGCGCAGCGCGGGGCGTTTGGTGAAGGAGGGGGGAGCGGAAGCGGTGAAGCTGGAAGGCAGCAAGCGTATGGAACCGGTGATCCGGGCCATCGTCGACGCGGCGATACCCGTCATGGGCCACGTGGGATTGACGCCGCAGTCGGTGCACCAGCTGGGCGGTTACCGCGTGCAGGGCAAGGAGCCGCGCGACGCCGACCGCCTGGTCGACGACGCCAAGCTGCTCGAGCAGTACGGCTGCTTCGCCGTGGTGGTGGAAGGGACTCCGTGGCAGGTCGCGAAGCGCATTACCGAGGCGATCGCCATTCCCACCATCGGCATTGGCGCCGGGGTGCACTGCGACGGACAAGTACTGGTGGTGAATGACCTGCTCGGCATGAGCGAGGAGTTCGCGCCGCGCTTCGTCAAACGCTACGCCGAGATGGGCCAGCAAATGGGTGCCGCCTTCGAAGCCTACATCGAGGACGTGAAGGCGGGGCGCTTTCCCGACCTCGACCATAGTTATTCCTCCGATTGAGCGATGGAAATCCTCCGAGCGAACGAGCCGCTGGCGCGCTACCTGGCCGCGCGGCGGGCGGGCGAGTACCTCGCGTTCGTCCCCACCATGGGTGCCTTGCACGATGGCCACGGCGCATGCGTCGCGAAGGCGCGCGCGGTGGCGAAGGCGCGCGTGCTGTGCTCGATCTTCGTGAACCCGACGCAATTCGGCCCGTCCGAGGACGTCGACCGCTACCCGCGCACGCTCGACGCCGATCTCGCCAAACTCGACGCGTGGGGGTGCGATGCCGTTTACGTCCCCGCGGTGCACGACCTCTACCCCGAGCCGCAGCACGCGTGGGTGACCGTCGACGAGGTGGCCGAGCCGCTTGACGGCCGTTTTCGTCCCGGACACTTTCGCGGGGTAGCGACGGTAGTGGCCAAGTTGTTTCACCTCGTGCGTGCCGACGTCGCCGTGTTCGGACAAAAAGACGCGCAGCAGGCGCTCGTGATTCGCGCGATGGTGCGCCAACTCGCCTTTCCGGTGAAGCTCAAGCTGGCGCGTACCGTGCGCGAGCGCGACGGGTTGGCGATGAGCTCGCGCAACGCGTACCTTTCGCCGCCCGAGCGCACGACCGCGGTGGCACTATGGCGCGCGCTGTCGGCGGGGAAGGCCGCGCTGGAGGCCGGCGAGCGCGAGGCGCGCGCGGTAGAGCGCGCCGCCGCGGACGTCGTGCAGGACGCCGGCATCGATCGCGTGGACTATGTAGAGCTGCGGCGCGCGCACGATCTTTCTGCTTTGGAGCGCGCGGAAGGGCGGGCTATACTCGCCCTCGCTGCGTGGGTCGGGAGCGCCCGGCTCATCGATAACATGGTGTTCGACATTCAGGGGCGCCGCGTCGAGTCCGACGTGGCGCTTTTCGACGACGATGAGTGACAGGAAAACAAACGCGCGCATCGCCGCGGTGATCTTGGCCGCCGGACAGGGGAAGCGGATGCAGTCCGACTTGCCCAAGGTGTTGCACGCCATCGACGGCCGCCCCATGGTGCTGTACGTGATCGACGCGGTAAAACACCTCGCGCCGGAGCGCATCGTGGTGGTTACCGGACACCAAGCGGAGCGCGTGGAAGCGGCGTGCGCGGGCACCGGGGTGGCGTATGCGCGCCAAGAGCAGCAGCTCGGCACCGGCCACGCGGTGATGCAGGCGCTGCCGCTGCTCGACGGCTTTGACGGCACCATCCTGGTGCTCAACGGCGACGTGCCCGGTTTGCGGCCACAGACCATTCGCCGCTTTCTCGACTACCACCGCGCGCAGGGATTCACCGCCACCGTGCTCACCGCGACGCTCGCGGAGCCCGGCGGCTACGGCCGCATCGTGCGCGGCACCGACGGGCGGCTCTTGCGCATCGTGGAGCACAAGGACGCGAGCGAAAGCGAGCGTGCCATCGACGAGATCAATTCTGGATTGTTCTGCTTCGACGCGGACGAGCTGCGCGCCACCATCGGCCGCGTGGGACGCGGCAACGCGCAGAACGAATACTACCTCACCGACGTGATTGGCCTGTTGGCCGCGAGCGGCCGGCCCGTCGGAGCGTACTGCGTGGACGATTCGCGCGAAGTGGCGGGTGTCAACGATTTGGGCGAGCTGGAAGCGGCGCGCCGCTTCGTCGCCGGCTCGCCATGATGGATCGCTTGTACGCGCCGTGGAGGGCGGCGTATTTCATGAACGAACCCGAGCCCGGCTGCTTGTTCTGCCGCATGCTCGCATCGCAAGACGACCGTGCGCACTACATCCTGGCGCGCGGCGAGCGCTGGTTCGTCGTCATCAATCGGTATCCCTATACCAGCGGCCACGTCATGGTGGTGTGCAACCGCCACGTCGAGCGCGTGAGCGATTTCGCCGAAGCTGAAGGCGCGGAGATGACGCGCCTGGTCGCGCGCTGCGAGCGCGCCATCGCCCAGGTGTACTCGCCCGACGGCATCAACATCGGTGCGAACCTGGGGCGCAGCGCGGGTGCCGGTGTGGTGGGCCACTTTCACATGCACGTCGTCCCGCGCTGGCAGGGTGACACCAATTTCATGTCGTCGGTGGGCGAGACGCGCGTCGTGTCGGAAGACCTGAACGACACGTACGAAAAGCTGCGGCGCGCGCTGGCAGAATAGGGCCGATGCGATCGATCCCTCGACGCGATTTTCGCAGCGCGACTACGACACGATGTTGCAGTATCGCGCTGCGGTATGAGCGGAGAGGGACGACCGCATCGGCCCGCAAAACAGGAGTATGATCGATGGCATCCAAGTCGAAACGGCGAAAGCGCGGGCGCAAGCGCGCGAGCATCGGACAGCGCATCGCGGTGGCACTCTCCGTCATCGTGCTGGTGATGTGTGCCGCGTCGATCAGCTTTTCCGTCTTCTTCCACCGCACCGGTGCCGACGGCACACAGCGGCCGCTACGGGTCGAGCTCTTGAACGGCAGCGGAGTGTCGGGGATCGCCGAGACGGCGCGCGCCGCGCTGGCCAAGATGGGGGTCGACGTGGTCGCAGTGGGGAACGCCGAGCGCTTCGACTACAGCGAATCGATCCTGGTGGCGCGCGAGCGCGGCACCGACGTGCGCCTGTTGGGCGAAATGATCCGCTGCCGCCACGTGGTCGACCAGCTGGACAAGGAGGCGTCGGCCGACGCCTCGCTCATCCTGGGAGCCGACTACCGGGACCTCGCGCTGGGGTGGCCGGAATAGCTCTTGGCGCCTTTCCCCCCTTCCTCTATGCTCCCCCCGCTATGTCGATGAGGAGGTCGCCGTGGCCCCGCGCCGTCGCCCGCTAGCGCTGGTGGCACTCGTTTTATTCCTGGGAATCGTCGTCGGAACGGTTGTGGGCGAGGCCATCGGGGTTATACTTCCCGAGGGTAAGCTGATCCGCGACGTCTTCGTGAACAGCACCGACTTCCACGCGGGGCCGGTGCATATCGATTTGGTCGTGTTCAGTTTTACATTCGGATTCTCCCTTCGCGTCAACCTCATGAGCGTCGTGGGAGTCTTTGTGGTGTTCGGGTTCTTGCGCTACTACTGGTAGCGCGCGGAGGGCTAGTTACATGGTGTTCGCGTTTTTGGGGCCGATCGGCTGGAACGAGCTGGTCATCATCCTCGTCATCGTTCTCATCATCTTCGGACCGCGTCGTCTGCCGGAATTCGCGGAATCGTTCGGCAAGTCGATCAAGAAATTCAAGCACGCCACACGCGAAGCGCGCGACGAGCTGGAGAGCACGACGGTGGAGAAACGATCCGAGACGACCCGAGAAAAGTCGTCGGATTAACCCCGCTCAAGAAAAAGGGCCCGGCCGAAGCCGGGCCCTGGCTACATTCTGCCCCCACGACGCCTACGACGCGTCGCGCAAATCCTCGATCTTCGATTTTTCCTTCAGATCGTTGAACCAATACATGACGTAGTTCTGCACCTTTTGCTGCAGCAGGCGCTCGCGCATCGCGGGAATCTTGGTGGACAGCACCGCGGGCTCGGGCTCGCTGCGGCCGGTGAGATGGATCACGTACACCGCACTGCCACTCTCCACCGGGCCGATGACATCGCCCGGCTGGCCGGCCAGAGCGGCGCGCGCGAAGGCACTGTAGGGCGGCAAATTGGCCACCGGGCTCGTCACCGTGAAGCTGTCGGTCTTGGCCACCTCGTGGCCATACTGTGACGCCACTTCGTTGAACTTGGCGTCGGGCGAATTGGCCGAGCGCAGGAACGCGCGCGCCTTGCGCCGCGCGGCCTCCGCCTTGGAATCGCGGACCAGGGTGGCCTTGATGTTCTCTGTCACTTCCGCCAGCGGTCGCGCCGTCGCGGTGGTGCGGCTGGCGATGCGCGCCACGTACAAGTTCTTGTCGTCGCTGACGACGTTGCTGATCGCTCCCACTTCGCGCGAAAACGCGAAGCGGGTGAGTGCGGGCACGAAGCCTACGCCGGGAATCGGCAGCCCCTTCGCGAAGGGCTGGCTGGTGACGATTTCGAAGTTCTTCTCGTTGGCGGCCGCCGCCAGATCGCCGGTCTCGATGGCCTTCTGCTGCATCTCGTTTGCGATCACCGACTGCGCGTCCGACGTCCCGGAGCTCGGCGAGAGCTTGAGCACGATCTCACGGAAATTGTACAGCGTCTCGTTCTTTTCCTTCTTGGAGGCGATCAACTGCACGATGGCGACACCGTCCGCGGTCGTGATCACGTCGCTGATGTCGCCCGGCTTCTGCGCTTGCAGCGCGGCGATGATGGCCGCATCGCGCTGCGACGCCCCGATGAAGCCGGTCTCTCCGCCCACCGTGGCGGTGTGCGACTCGGAATAGGCCTTGGCCGCGCCCTCGAAGTCGCCCTTGGCAACGACGTCGTTGCGAATCGAAGTGGCGGTGTAGATCAAGTCGTCGCGGTCTTGCTGGGTCGGCTCGATGGGAATGCGCACGACTTCGAGGGTCGCCTGCTCCGGCATCTGGAACTCGGTCTGGTGCGACTGGTAGTAGGCGTTGACGTCTTGGTCGGTGGGACCCGCGCCCTCCGGCGTTTCCTCTTCAATGGGAAAGGCGACGTACTCCGCCACCATCTTCGCGTTTTCTTCCTGCAGCGCGCGGGTGATCTCGCTCTGGGTGACGTGCACCTGGGCCATCAGGTACTGGTTGAGCTTCACCACCGGCACGCGCTGGCGCACCATCTGCTCGACCGACGACCAATCCGCCTCCGGGTTATTGAGCGCCTGCTGGTACGCGGCAAAGTCGAAATTGCCCTTGTCGTCCTGGAAGTATTGCTGGATCTCCGGTGGAGGCGAGGTGCGAATGGTGT
>JAICFA010000145.1 GCA_025923935.1 Candidatus Krumholzibacteriia bacterium | reverse complement strand
CGGCCGAGCAGCATGGCGTCGATGGAGCGCAGCATCTCCAGCGCGTCCTGCTGGAATTCGGTGTCGACAACGTGCCAGTCGAGCTCGCGGTTGGGTCCTTCCATGAACCCGTCCAACGACACCATCATCTGCCAAAACAGCTTGCGCAAAGCCTCATGCTCGCGGACGGGCCAGCGCGCGCGCACGCATGGCGTCGACACTCCACGGCCCCGGGCCCGCGGCGGAAATGTACAGCCAGAGGAAGCAGTAGAGTACCGCGGCCTCGCCGTGGTTGATGATGGGATAGAACGACTGCGGTGCGTGAAATTGGAAATACGCGACCGCCATCTCGCCGGCGAGCAGGAAGGCTACCGGTCGAGTGAACAATCCGATCAGCATCAACAAACCGCCGAACGCTTCCAAGACGCCGCCGATCCATACTTGCGTCATCGGTTGGGCGGTGCCGTTGTCGGGCGGCATGCCGATGGGAAACGCGAACAGCTTCATCGTTCCCGCAAGGATGAACATGAAGGCAGCGGCGATGCGCAACACGCTCCGCAGCTGGGGTGCCCACGAGATCCACTTGTCACCGATTGTCGTCATCAGTCGACCTCCCAGTGAATCGCTTCAGGTATGCCATGGTAACGAGCGAGAAGTCCGCGCTCAAGTGGGTTGGCGTGCGGGAATGCAGGACTACTGTTTGGCGAGTTTCTCGGCGTACGCTTCGAGGCGATCCAAGGTTTGCAGCCAACCGCGCTCGATTTCGGCCGCACCCGCCGGGGAGCCGTTACTCCGTGCCACGATTTGGCAGCGCACCGTCACCACCGTCTTCCCCGAATTGTCGGCGAAAGTGACCGTGTTGAGCGTCTCCAGCCGGTTTTTTTCGCTGTCGCCCGGGAGCGGGACTTCGCACAGCAAAACGATTCGCTCCGGCTCGATCAATTCGTAGAAGCGACCCTGCATCTCGTAGGTGGTGCCGTCGGGCGCGCGCATGTCGATTTGCATCTTCCCTTCCGGCCGCGCATCGACTTCGCAGCGCGGATTGGTGAAACCCTGCGGCCCCCACCAATGTGCCACGTGCCGGTGGTCGGTCCACATGTGGAAGACGAAGCCGCGCGGCACATCGATGGTACGGGTGGCGACGACGTCGACGTTTTCCGGCGGCGGGTTTTTATCGGGAGTCTTCTGAGTCGACGGCTTGTTACGCATGGGACAAGCGCACGGTTATTCGCTTTTGAGTTGCGCTGGTATCAAGGTAGGGATGGCGCGGACAAAAAGACGTGAGCGTACTTACAGCCGAATCATCCCCATTGCGAATTGACCACGATGCGGTCATTGAGCACGTTTCAGGCACGGGATGGCGAGGAGGCCCATGCGAGCAAAGGTCGCATTCACGGTGAGCATGGCGCTGGCGGCGGCGTGCTCGAAAACGCCGGAGACGCGCAACGCCGCCCGGGAGGCGGACTCGTTACGCGCCCCGGTTGACTGGGTGGTCACCGGCCATCGCATACCGGGAGTGAGCGCCATGTCGGACTCGGAGGCGGTGAAGTGGCACGGACACACCATCCATCTCGCGCCTGACATCGCCATTTCCGGCGCCGACACCTGCGCCAAGCCTTCCTATGTCATGACCGACGCCGGCGCCGACAGCGTGCTGGCGGCCACCTTTCACATCAGCGCCGCGGAGCTCGGGGTCGACTCGTCGCGCGTCCGCATCGGACAAGTGATGTGCGACGCGGGCACGTGGATGACGATGGGCGGCACGGTGGTGTGGATCGCGGATGACCACGGCTTCGCGCCGTGGAACGGGGTATTCTTCGAGCTGCGCCCCGCGCCGCGGTAAGCCCGCGTGCACCCGCACTCGCGAGTGCACGCGCTTCCACAGCTACGAATGACGCTAACGAACCTCGCGCACCACGACCTTGTTTTCCATGAACGACGGAATGAGCACGCGTCCGCGCTGGACGTCGTAGCCGATGTCCGCGGGTGAGGTGACGCTGTCGACCGCGGTGCCGTAGGCATCTTCGCCGATCAAACGGTACACCGCCGAACCTGCCCAGCTCGACACGAGCAAGCTGCCGTCGCCGAGCCGTACCACGCCGTCGAGCTGTCCCGCCGGCGGAGGCGGCATGTCGGTGCGCGCGCCGGTGGACGGATCGAGCCGGTAGACTTGTCCGGTTCCAAAGGTCACGACGATGATCCCCGCCGCATCGACGAACAATCCGTTGGGCCGTCCCAGAGACGGATCTTTCGCGACCGCGGTGGCGGCACCGTTCGGACCCAGGCGATACACCGCGTCGCTGCCGGTGTCAGCGAAGCCTTCCGGCGTTGCTTTCATTCCCGAGTCGGATACGTACACCGTCCCATCGGGGCCGGTCGCCATGTCGTTCAGAAACGATGCACCGGCGATGGTCCATGAAGCCAGCGGTGCCCCGTTGTTGCGGTCGAACAAGCG
This sequence comes from Candidatus Krumholzibacteriia bacterium, assembly GCA_025923935.1. GTDB lineage: Bacteria > Krumholzibacteriota > Krumholzibacteriia > WVZY01 > JAKEHA01 > JAKEHA01. Next base: position 5,094 of record JAICFA010000145.1, on the reverse strand, counting down.
AACGTGGTCGATGTCGGCGACGTACAGCGTGTCGCCCTTGATGGTCATCCCCTTGGGCGCGTCCAGCGCGACACCGTTGACGCCGGCTTCGATCCATTTTCCAACCGTGGCCGCACCGTCGGGCGAGACCCGCGAGATGAATCCATTGTTGTCTTTGTCGACCGGGCTGCCGTTGATATTGGACACCAGGTAGACGTCGCCGGCGCGATCGTGCAGGACGCACTCCGGCGTTTGGAATGCCGGGTCGGCGATGGTCATGCTGACCGGCGTTTCGGGAGTCGTCGTCGCCGCTTGTTCTTCGGCGGTTTCTTGCTTCTTGTTGCACGCCGCCACCAGCAGCACGCACGCGATACACAGCAGTGAGATCTTGCGCATCTCAATTCTCGCTTTCTCTACATGAAGGGTTCGGAACTGCTCCGCTCGAGGCGGCGGCGGGAGTATACAACACCGCGAGAAAACGTCCGTGTCCTCACATTCGCGGAGCTGGTCCTGAGCTATGCTATTGGAGTCCGCGCGGGTCCTGTCGTTCAGCAGCCCACTGCGCTCGGTCCACCGCGACTACGCGCTAGTAGTCTCTCGCTTGTGGGAGAACGCCACCCGCGCGTGCACCGAGGCCATGAAGTCTTCATCCTGGTTTACCCGCTTTGCCAAGGCCAGCGCCCGGGCCGCCGGGCGTCCCGCCGCCTTTATCGCCGCCGCACTGATCATCATTGGGTGGGCGGCGACCGGCGCCCTGTTCCACTTCAGCGATACCTGGCAGCTCGTCATCAACACCGCGACCACCATCGTCACCTTTCTCATGGTGTTTCTGATCCAGAACACGCAGAACCGCGACTCCGAGGCCATTCAAATCAAGCTCGACGAGCTGATTCGCGCCCTGCACGACGCCGACAACCGCCTCATGGACCTGGAAGAGCTGGAAGAAAAAGAGCTGGACGAGGTTCGTGCCCGGTACGAAAAGATGGCGGAGCAAGCTCGCTCGAGGAAAGACGAACGCTAGTTGATGACGCCCAGTGTGCGCATCAGCCCCTGGCGCACCGTGAGCCACACAAACTTGATCACGTTGTCGTCGGGCTCGCGCCGGAGATGAACGGCCGCCGTCATCGGCACCTGGCCCGGCTCGTGGGGATTGGCGTCACGGGTCTCCTTGAACAGGTTCGCCAGCTGGTGCTTGAAATTCTGCTCGTGGGAGTTTTTGTCCACCAGCACGAACTCCATGCCGCGGTAGAGGCAACGGACTTTTCCCCTCGCCACATCCTCCTTGACGTGAATCTCGAACCACGTGCTGTCGATGGTCCCGCCCCTCACGTAAATGCCGTTCAAGTTGAGGATGAGGTCGTTTAGTTTCGTCGCCTCCATCTTGCCGATAGTGCCCTCGCCGTCGATGGTGAGCGAGTCGGTAGAAAGGTCGTACTCGAAAATGCCGTGCATCGCGCCCTCGTCGGCGAGGCGGCTGCGAACGTCGATGCTGCACGGCAGGCTCATCCGAGATGGATCGTTGCTCACGTTGGTGATCGTGGCCGCGATGTCGGCGAACACGAACGTCCCCGGCCGCATGCCGTCGATCGCAACCTCGGTAAGCACAATCTCGCCGTCCGTCACCACAATGTTGTCGATGCGAACGGCGTTGTCGAGCCGGCGCAAATGCTCCTGCGGGAGTGTCGACGGTTTATGGATGAATTTGGGATCGACGCGGCGGTCGAGGTATGCACGCAGACGGGGCGTATGAAGATGGATTTCCCTGGCGTCGAGGTTCTTGCGAAGAAGCGCCCAATTGCGAATCCCCTCGATGCGAATCGCCGTCGCGGTGAAGTTCCACGTCTTGCGACGCGCTTCTTTGTACTTCACGGTGTCGGGCTCGATGGCGATGTAATCCGCGCTGAAGGTACCCCGAATCGGATTATACCGCGCGTCGCCGATGTCGACCTTGTACTTGGGTCCAACGATGGCAGCGATGCGCCGCTCCAAGTGCGGCGGGCTCACCAACTTGTCGGCAATGATGAGACCCAGCACGGCCAGCGATAGCACAACGGCTAGCACGTAAAGGGGAATGCGACTGAACCGTCGCTGCGAGCGGGGAGGCTCGGTGGATTGGGGGACGTATATCGCCACCAAATAAATAATGGCTTTGCGGAGCCCCTAGCGCGTAACGGAGCTTACGGCTGCGGGTATTCAGGGGCTCAACGGAGTGCCACAAACCACAGATACACCACGAAATCGTCCGATGGATGATCGAACGGGAATGCGAAATCGAGACGAAGATTGGCCGCGTTCTCGACCGGCCAAAGATAGCGTTGCAATCCAATACCGGCCGAGGTGATCCAGTCCTGCGAATCGCCTTCGCCGACGCGACCCGCGTCGGCCCAGGGAATGAATTGCACTTTGGAGTCTTCGAGCAGCGGAATCTGGGTGGCGGCGAAGACGTCGTACGGAATCCAGTACTCCAACCGTGCCGCGACGGAATGGTTACCCACGTGCGTGCGGCGGTCGTAGCCGCGCACCGTGCTCAACCCGCCCACATCCGCGAGCTTTTGGAACGGGGCATCGTCGAATGTCGACACACCCTTCAGCGTCGCTTCAAATTCCTGCCGTCCGAGCACGAAGCCGCGCGCGCGCAACATGATGTCAGTGCGGTTGTAGCGAAAGTCGCCACCCAGCGATCCGCCGGCGATACGCTGCACCACGCGCGCGTTCAGCCAGCGCGGGGTCGTCACTTGGGCGCCCAGCGTGAGAGCTTGGTCATCGCCTTCGTCGACGGGCGGGTTGGGCTGTCCCATGTCGCCGAAGAGCGAAAAATCTTCGTCGGTAAACACCGTACGCTCGCGCACCACTTCGAAGCCGGCGTCGAACGCGAAATCTTCGCGGGGTGTCACCACCACGTGCGCCGATCCGCCCAGGCGGTGCAGGTAATCTTGTTCGTCGGCGCCGCCGACGAACGCGCGCAGGCTGTTGAGCGTAATCCGGTTGGACCCGAAGGGCTCGACGCGGTCGCGAAACGAGAGCAATAGCGCCGCCTTCCGGTTCGTCTTGGGCAGCGTCGTGCGAAAATCCAACTTGTAGCGAAAATCTTCGGGCGCGGTAGCGTAGCCGCCAAACGCGGTGAAGCGCGTGCGCTCGTCGGCTCGCCCGAAGCTGAATTGGCCGCCCAGCACCAATCCTTCCACGCGATTGTAGTCCCACTCGTTCAGATCGGGGTTGAAGCCGGTGCGCCAACTGCTGCCATAGAGCGCGATGTCACCGGAGAGTCCGCTCACGCCCACCGAATCGTAATGGGCGGTGGCGGAATCGATGAAGGCGTCGTTGGTGATGCGAATCTCGGGCGTGAACAACGAGTCGTCTTCTTGTTGCAGGCCGGCGAGCAGCGCGGGCACCGACACCGTGTCCGGCTCGTGCAGAGCGGTGCCCACCCCGAATTCACTCGCACGATCCGTCTTCCCCAGCATGCGCGGGTTGTAGCCCTGGTCGAATTGAAAATCCTCCCAAATTTGGGAGAACGACACGCTGTTGGGCGCGAGCCAAATCACCCGCCGAATTTCCAGTTCACCCGCCAGCCGCTTCGGCACCCATTCGCCACTTGGCAGACGTGTCCATTGCAAGGAGACACGCCGCACGCCTTTGATGAGCATCGGCATGGGGTTGGTATTGAAGTCATAGATCTCGTGAATGACGCGAAAGCCGTCGGAGTCGATCCAGATTTCCCCGACCGGCATCTCGCTGAACTCTGATTTGGGTCTGAACGATACGTGGAAGATCACCCGATCGGCTTCGAGCACGCGGTCCATCAACTTGAAGTCGAACTCTTCGTCGTTCTCTAGATAGACGGGGATGCTGGTGAAGCGGCTGGTATCGTAGTCGCGCACGCGATAGTCCGCATCCGGGTCGTCGTTCTTGTCGAACACCCAGGCGTCGTTTTCTTTTTTGAACTTTTCCGTCTGCGAAGCGATGAGCACGCGCCGCATGTAGCCCGTCGAGTCGCCGTAGATTTGGTAGATCTCCGTCTCCACCTGCTTTTTCTCCGGCCACACGATGGCGACGTGGGTGGTGATGCGATAGGTGGCGTCGCTGTGGCCGGCGAACTTGGTCCGCTCGCCCTTCATGGCGCGCTGCACCAGCTCGCGGACGGTGAACTCCTTGCCCTCCACAATGATGGGCTCGATGATCCCGACCGCGTTGGGGATGGTGTCGCGGTAGGCCGTCTGGGCACGGCCGGGCGACGGATACGACGCCGCGGCCAGCAATAGGACCAGGAAAGCGCGAGTGGGGTTTGGCATACGGACGCCTCGTCGCTTGAGGGAGTTGGATCGATCCGGTCGGTTTGGGTCTACATACGGACGAAGGTGGGGCCGGGTTACGCGGAGGCCGGGCGTCCGTTATAGTGCCTCCGTGGCGACCACTATCGACACCCTCACGGCGCCCACCGACCCTAGGGCACGGTTCGCTATTCGCACTCCCCAGACCGCACAGGATCTCGAGAAGCTCCTTCGCCGCCGCCTCATCATCATCGCGCTCCTCGCCTCGTTGACGACCGCGTTCCATGCGCTCTTCCGCCGCTCGATGCCGGGACAGTGGGAGTTTTTTCGCTCAACGACGTCGGGCACGTACATGCTCCATTACGAGACCGCGTTCTTTTTCGCGGGCTTGGTGGCGGCGGTCGTCTTGTGGCGGCGTAGAAGCTGGTCGATTCGTGCGCTGCGTGCGTTCGAATTCGGAGCCATCGGCATGTTCACCGTGTACATCGGGTGGACCCAAACCATCGCGTGGTCGGGAGCGCGCATCCCCACGACGGCGAACGGTGAGTATGACACCTTTCTCGTGCGCCAGTTCGTCGATTCCATGGCGGTGCGATGGCTCTCGTTCATCATCGGTATCGCCACCCTAGTGCCGGAAACGTGGCGGCGCAGTGCCGCCATCGTAGGGTTGCTGGCGCTGATCGCGATGTTGATCACCACCTGGATGACGGTCGCCGACCCCGTGTACTCGCAATTTCGCGGCAAGACGCTGTTCTTGATGGGCTATTGGATAACGATCGCGTGCACGATCGCGGTTTTCGGGTCGTACAAGCTGTCCGAGTTGCGCGCGCAAATGCACGCAGCG
>JAICFA010000144.1 GCA_025923935.1 Candidatus Krumholzibacteriia bacterium | reverse complement strand
ACGGTCAGCGGGGCCGTCGCCTCCTTCATCTCCCAAGTAGATGAAACTGAATCCGGACAGCACCACGCTGGCCGCGCCCGTTTCCTTCGCAAGGACGGCACCGTTATTCGCAGCGGGCGCGCCGTACGACATCAGCATCGCAGTGGAGCCACTGGGCGTCATCACGTCGAAATCGTTGAGCAACGGACACCCCCCGCGCACGACGAAGTCGTCCCCCGCGAAACGCCCCGTCAAACCGATCACCGTGGGGGAAATGCCGTACGCGGGTCGATGGTTGCCCGTGGTCAGCGTGAACGGGATATAAGACGTCTTGAATGTCACGGCCGAAGCCACCGCCGACGAAGCGATGTCCTGTGCAATGTCGTCGCCGCTGAGATAAACGCCACCTCCGCAATAGTAGTTTGGGATGCAATAGTTATCTGCAAGCTCCGCCAGGAAGCTGTTCAGCATGCCGTAGTCGTCCGACTTGTCGAGACCGGCGCCGCCGGGTCCATCGCCGAGTACATTCGTGTACGCCGCACCGTCCCACAGAATGCTCCGGTACGGGATGTACAGTTGCTGGTAGACGTTCTTGACGTACGAGCCCGGGCGGTTGGAAACGCCTGAAGTCGGTGCCCGAACGTCGAAGCGATCGACGTGGGGCAGGAATCCGAAATAATCGAAAGCCGCGTCCCAATACTGCTGCGCGGTCGACCCCTCCGCGCCGTCGACGTACAGAATGCCGCCGTAATGCGGATGCGGCGGGGAATATGGAAGGACCGAGAACTCCGACGCCGTGGCGGCCGCTTCGTCGCGGTCACTCTGCACATAGTTGAGACTCGACCCCGAACAATAGCTGGTCTCGCTGTTGGTATTCGTTGCACCGAAGAAGAACTCGACGATGTCGCCGCCTGCAAACAGTTCGTCGTTGAGGTCCACCTTGAACCGGCTGTTTGCCGGGTTGCCGTCGATGTGGCAGCGAATACGCGTCCAGGTGCGGCCGTCGGCGACCACCGTATCCTTGAACGGAAATAGCGACGGTGTGTCGGTCAGCATCGCACCCGATTTCGCGGCATCGGAGCAATGGACGTAAAGGTAGATTTGCTTGCCACCGAGTGTCGGATCGTCCGCCAAGCCGGACGGATTCGCCGGGATGGCGGTGACGGGATCGCGGCAAATGATCACCGTCGAATCACCTTGCTGAATGGCGGGGGAATTGGCTGCGGTTATGCTGAAAGCCATGTCCGCGCGCGCGATTCCCGTGGTGGTTCCGTCGAGCGGGAACGTGTCCTGAAACATGTGCATGGCTTGCGCGATCCATGTCGGCCCGACCACGTCGACGCGGTAGACGCGTACGTTGTCGAGGAGCGGCGCATGCGAATGGCACTGGCCACTTCCGATCACGCCGCACCAGACCTTGCAGTTGTCGAGGATCTCGAGTGCGACCTCCATATGAGTCGCGCTGGGGACGATGAGGTCGCCGACCGGCTGGACTTCGGTATGCCATTGTTTTTGGGCGCCGAAGTAGACGAAGCGTCGGTTTTTCCATAAGCCCTTGCACGACGCGTCCGAATACGAACGGACGTGCCACACATAGAACACGAGGGCGTCGAGGGGCATGTCGCGGTATACGGCGAATTGAAGATTGATGACCGAGCCGGTGCCCGTCAGCGGAAACGCCGGCGACCAAATGGCGGTGTCGAGATATTGGCCGCGCGCGTTGCCGCGGGGAACCGCCCGTTGTAATGGGAAGCCTCCGCACGCGTACATCTGGGTTGACCCTGCAATCGCCGCCCACACACAGCTCAGGTTTCGCGCGCAAACGTCTTGTTGCAGCAGCGTACCGCCCGGAAACAACGACATGTAGGAAGAGCCGAAGCCGGGCGGGTTACACGACACCCAGTCGTTCGACGCGGTCGAGCCGGGAACCTCGCCTTCGAAGTCTTCCAGGGCCACGCCTTCAACGACGAGGTTGTCGATGTGAACCGCTCCTTCGCCGTCGAACTCTCCGTCCTGATCGGAGTATCCGTTGTCGGAATTGAACCGAAGCCGCACGCGGAGGCTCGTGGCTGTAGTTGGAAAACTCCGCACGATCGCTTCGTCTAGCGCCCCGTCCCATCGATTGTCGATGTCGCAGTCACCGCCGATGCACCTCGTCCAGCCGTTCGGGCTGGAGCAATCGGTGTTGGTCTCGATGGAAAAGAAGTCGTAACCGGGCTCGGTATCGAGTCGAAGCGCAAAAGAGATATCGAGGTTGCCCGTGATGGGGATGCACGAGGTGGTGCACCACGCCTGGTCCCATGCATTGCCGTATCCGGGCAGCGCGACGTAGCTACACAACGGTCCGGTCGCCTGCGGGCGCGCGCCGCACCACAACGATTGCGCCCCCGCAATGGGGCCAAAAGGCAGCCCGGCGTAATTCTCGACGTGCCAGAAGTCGCCGATCTGTGCCGTGAGATCGACCACCGTCCAGCCGTTGGTCGAGCAGGTTGCACCGACGTCGAAGGTAGACGCGAAAAGAAGAGTTGTATTTGGTGGCGCGAGCGCAAAGGGCACGCGTGCGCGGCGCGAATCATCGTATCGTCGAGCTGGTTCGGAAACAGTGGGAGTTAGGCCGACGCGCGGCTCGGCGAACGATACTACGGCGAAAGAGAAACAGGCGGGAGCCGCGACGAGCGCGGCCAGAGTTGCCCTTAGCATGACGTGAACCCTCCTCGGTCGGCTGGTCAAGTCATGGGGGTAAGTATAGACCCGTGGGACCTGTGTGGCCAGGACCTTTCAACCACATCATCGTCCTGGGCGTCCCGTTGCCAACGCACCACCGTCGTCGTCGTCACCGCGCGCTCAACGGTTTCCGCGGCAGCTGCCACTCGTCGAATAGCACGTACTCGATGCCTGGCTTGACCTGCGCGGGGTTGAAATAGACCGGCGGGAAGCCGAACACCACGCTGCGCGCCGCCACTGCACCCACGATGTCTTCCGCGATCACGTCCCGGTACGCACCGGTCCAAAAAGCAACCGGCTCGCCGTAGGTCGCTTCTTGAGTATTCAGACATACCAACCCGTAGATGGGCTCGAAGCACGGCGGTGGCACGGCCGCGACATAGCGGCACGCGGTGCCGGCGCGGAAGTAGCGGGGGTTGTAGACTTCGGCGTCGATGCCTTGCTGGCTCTCGTGGTATTGGCGGCCGTTGTTGGCGACGTCGGGGCGCAGCTCGAGGCGGTCGAAGGCGAGGTCGATGGGGTCGGCGGCGCGCATGGTCATGTCGCGGCGCGTCTCGAGTGAATTGTCGAATGTGCGCCAACCGTTGATGGCGCAGTAGCGACGGTTGGATCCGGTGCCTTCGGAGCGCGCACGCTGGATGTTCAGCCACGCAAAATCGAGCACTTCGACACATAGATCGCGGTACGCGAAGCTCTCGTCACCGGGGGGATGCTTCACCATCTCGGGTTCGGGGCCCGATCCCGTCTGTTCGACACCCGGCTCGAGCTCGTAGAGCAAGAGAATCGGAAAGCGAAACGGCGCGGCGTTTTGCTCACGCTGGCGCGGCAGGACATTTTGTACCGGCTGGTGGCCGGCGATCATGACGTGCACGCCCGCCTGCATAGCGAGTGCGATGGCATTGGGCAGTACCTTGCCGCCGACGTCCGACGATTCCCCGCACGCACTCTCGGTGGCGAACTCGGCGCTCTTTGATCGGTAATGAATGAAGGTGTAAAGCAAGGGAAGCTCGCTCGGGTCGGTGATGTTGACCACGCTGTACGCGTTCCACACGATGTTCTTGTAGCCCGCCAGGGTGGTGAGCGGTATTTCGCGGTCGAGGGAGGTGGCGATCATGTCGACCCCCGGGTCGAACCCATCCAAGTTGGAAACCATGTCGAGCCAGAACGCGTCGTGCTCGGTGTCGCTCGGCAGTCCGCCGTTGCTCGTCTGCCAGCCGGCTCCCGGTCCCTCGTCCACTTTGTAGTCGTCGACCAGGATGAGATTGCGCTCGCCGGAGAAGCGCACGATGTTGAGCTTCACCTCGACGCGCGAGCAGAAACCGGAGTTGTCGATGACTTCGCAGGTGAACGTGTGGGTGCCGAAGTTGAACTTGCGCGGCGGAGTGGTGGCGAACGATCCCACGAACGGGGTGTAGTCGATCTCCCATTGATCCGGATCCAGGGGGTCGATGATGTCCCAGCCGTAACGGTAGCCCGACACGGTGCCGCCGTAGTGCTTGGCGCACGCGCTCATCGCGAACGACACGGGCACGTTGGCCGCAATGTCGGCGATGGTGACGGGGAAGTCGCACGACGCCGCCAGGATTTTACCGACGAATTCGTTGGTCACCTGCAGTGTCGGTCCGGAGATGCGCGCCTCGATCTTGATGCGGCGCGCGTTGACGGGCTCTTCGAGTACCGGTGTCACCGCCCCCGCTTCGTCCTTGGCGCGAACCGCGAAGACGTAGTTGCCGAAATCGAGCGGGGGCGTGGTCCACGATTTGCCGCTATCCAACGGTGCGCGGTACCACGACCACGGAAACCAATCCTTGGCCGATTCCGGCGTGCTCAAATACTCGACGGTGCTGCGATATCCGCCGTGCTGGTCGACGTCGACCAACGCCCACTGCACCGAGTCGGGATCCTGGTCGTTTTCCGGGCTCGTGTCGACGGGGTCGAAGGCCTGCCAGATGAAGGTGGAGATCGGCGGCATAGCGGCCGGTGTGAGCCCGAGATCGTCGGAGGGTGTCTTGACCTGCACCCAGGGCGAAAGTGTGCGCGCGGTGAATGACCGGTGGACGGCGCTGGAGCGCAGGTTGGTTTCGTCCACCGCGCGGATGAAGAACGTGTGCGATCGCTGGAACACCCCAACCTGCGGGAGCGGACCTTCGTCGTCCACCAGCGAGTCCGCGGTGAAGATGAAGAGAGAGTCGTTGGACACCACCGGCGTCCACGGACCCTTCTTGGCGTTCGGGTCGTAGATCCCGTTGACGTTGTCGGTGATCAAGTATTCGTAGTGCGAGATCTCGCCGTCGGGGTCCCATCCGCCCCAGAACAGCTCGACGCTGTACGTTCCCGTCGACCCTTCCGGTGGCCCCGCCGCCAGCCATACGATAGGCGCCTTGTCGGGAACTTTGTTGTCCTGTATCTCCTCACATGCTGTCAGTGCCAACGCTGCTAACCACACCCATCGCCAATCGAAATTGCGCATGACGACTCCGTCATCGCGCGACGCGCACCACGATCCGGCGTCGCGGGGTCGCGCGACGAGACGAGGGTTAACGACGTGGGGTCTGTCTGTTGTGGGGAGGAACCGTGTGGGGTACTCAGTGGGGAGACACCCGCACTAGCAAGGCGGGTGTCTAAGGGGCGAACTCACGAATAGGAGTCGGCTTGGGCATAAGAATTACATCCGAATGTTCCGCGCGCAAGAGACGATCGCGAAATGCGCTTGTGAAGAGAGAGCGTACCGCCGCTTCGGCGGTAACTTTCTATTCACCTAGGCGCGGTATCCGAGGCTCGGGGCCAGCCAACGCTCCGCTTCGGCGAGCGTCATGCCCTTGCGGCGCGCATAGTCCTCGACCTGATCGCGGCCGATGCGGCCCACGCCGAAGTAGTGGGCGCCGGGATGGGCGAAGTACCAGCCGCTAACGGCCGCGGCCGGCCACATGGCAAAGGATTCCGTCAAGGTGACGCCGGCGCTGCGCTCGCCATCGAGTAGCGCGAATAACGTCTTCTTCTCGGTGTGGTCGGGGCACGCGGGATAGCCGGGCGCGGGTCGAATGCCGCGATAGCCTTCCTTGATGATCTCTTCGTTGGAGAGATGCTCGTCGTGTGCGTAGCCCCACAGCTCACGCCGCACGCGCTCGTGCAATCGCTCCGCGAACGCTTCCGCCAAGCGATCCGCTAAGGCCTTGGCGAGGATGGCGCGATAGTCGTCGTGCTCGCGCTCCAACTGCGCCACGATGGCGTCGAGGCCGATTCCCGCGGTGACGATGAACGCGCCCACGTGGTCTTTCACGCCGGAATCGCGCGGAGCGACGAAATCGGCCAGGCAGAAATTCGGCCGTGAGTCGGTTTTGGCCGCTTGTTGCCGCAGAAAATGCAGCTTAGTGCGCGCGTCGTCGTACAGCTCGACATCGTCGCCGATCGATGCGGCAGGGAAAAAGCCGACGACGCCGCGGGCTTTCAACTTCTTCTCGCGCACGAACGTGTCCAGCATCTCGCGCGCGTCGGAGTACAACGACTTCGCCTGCTCGCCGACGACTGGATCATCGAAGATCGCGGGGTAGCGCCCGCGCAGCTCCCAGGTCTGAAAGAACGGCGTCCAGTCGATGCGCTCCACGAGATCGGCGAGCGGATAGTCTTCGAACGCCATCGTACCGAGGAGTGTCGGCGGGGGTGCCGCTAGCGCGAAGTCGACCCGCTCACGACGCCCGCGCGCTTCTTCGATCGACAAAAGCTTCGCTTGCGCTTGGCCCGCTTCGCGGGCGGTCCGAATACGACGATACTCATCCTTGGTTTTGGCGGCGAAGTGGGGACGGGTCTCTTCGCCTAGGAGCTGGCTCACCACGCCCACGGCGCGGGAGGCATCCACCACGTGGATCACTTCCCTGTCGTACTCGGGGTCGATTTTCACCGCGGTGTGCGCAACCGACGTGGTCGCACCTCCGATGAGAAGTGGTAGCTCGAAACCTTGGCGCTTCATCTCGTGCGCGACGGTCACCATCTCGTCGAGCGAGGGAGTGATGAGACCGGAAAGACCAATGACGTCGGCCTTCTCCTTGCGTGCCGTATCCAGAATGGTTTGGAAGGGGACCATCACGCCCAGGTCGATGACTTCGTAGTTGTTGCAGCGCAAGACCACGCCCACGATGTTCTTGCCGATGTCGTGCACGTCGCCCTTCACGGTGGCGAGCACGATGGTGCCGTTGTTCTTCACGGTTCCGCCGCGCTCCGCTTCGATGAACGGAATCAGGTGCGCCACCGCCTTCTTCATCACGCGTGCGCTCTTCACCACTTGGGGGAGAAACATCTTGCCGCTCCCGAATAAGTCACCGACCACGTTCATGCCGTCCATCAAAGGACCTTCGATGACGTGAATGGGCCGCGCGGCCGCTTGGCGCGCTTCTTCAACGTCTTCGATAATGTGCGCGTCGAGGCCGTGCACCAAGGCGTGCGTCAGGCGCTCGTTGACGGGGAGCGAGCGCCACGCCTCGTCGTCCTTCTTCTTGGTCTCGGTGCCGCGGCGCAACGACTCGGCCACTTCGAGCAAGCGCTCGGTGGCATCGGGGCGGCGGTTCAACACCACATCCTCCACGCGCTCGAGCAGATCGCGCGGGATGTCTTGATAAACGGTGAGCTGGCCCGCGTTGACGATGCCCATGTCCATGCCGGCGCGTATGGCGTGGTAAAGGAATACGGAATGAATGGCTTGCCGTACCGGCTCGTTGCCGCGGAACGAGAACGACACGTTCGACACGCCGCCCGAGACATGGCAGTGCGGCAGGGTCTGCTTGATGATGCGCGTGGCTTCGATGAAGTCGACCGCGTAGTTGTCGTGTTCCTCTATGCCTGTAGCGATGGCGAAGATATTGGGGTCGAAGATGATGT
>JAICFA010000143.1 GCA_025923935.1 Candidatus Krumholzibacteriia bacterium | reverse complement strand
TCGACCGGGGTACGGGTGTTCCCACCCATGGTAATAGCGAAGGCGTTCCTAAAAGTTCGTGCCGGTCGAAAAGTAAGGCCGGATGTCACCTTGCGGCGTGAACCCAATGTCGACGCGAATCACGTCCTGGATCGGCGAGAACATGCGGCCGCCGATCCCGAAACCGCCGTGAAAATTGTCGAGGCGAAACTCGGAGCGCTGCGTCCAGCCGATTCCCGTGTCGACAAACGCAACGAGTCCGAACTGGAAGTCGGTGGTCCCGAGGAATGGCAGCTTGTAGAGACGTTTCGGCCACGGCATGATGCGCAGCTCGAACGACTGCACCCAGCGCTGCGCCGAGCGAAAATCGCTACGCTCGAACCCGCGAATGGTGCCTGGCCCGCCAATACCGAAGCGAATGTAGTCCGGATATTCGCCCATCTGAATTGCGGCCGCCGAACGCATACCCAGCACCGTGCTCGGGTCGAGCGCGTGAAAAAAGCGGATGTCATTGTCGAGGCGGTAGTAGCTGCTTCCCTCGCCGTTGATGACACGGTTGCCGATCACATTGACATAGAAATATCCGCCGCGCCGCGGCTTGACCGTGCCATCGCGGCCGTCGTAGCGAAATCCCAGGGACGGGCTCAGCAGCTTTTCGCGCTGTGTGTCGTCGTCATCGAGGCCGATGCGGTTGTCGGCCAGAGCGAGGCCGGTGATGATCTGTGAAAACCGACGGCGGCTTTGCGTCAGCGGGATCGAGACGGTGGCTCCTCCCCGGGCTTGCTCGATGATGGTGAGCTCTGACGTGGGCTCGCGCCGGTGAAAATACGATACGCGTGTGCCTAAACCCACGTGGTGCCATCCCAACCACCCTGTCGACCAAGCCGCCGCCGCCGCGTCGTTGTCGCGGGTGTCGCGCCGCACATCGAGCGAGAAATTCTCCAGCCGTCGCCGGAAGTTACGGTCGTCCCACTTGAGCCCGTAAGAGATTCGCTCCGTGTTGACGTCGTAGTCGAGCACCGGATAGATGAGCTTGAGAAGCAGGGTGGGACGTTCCTTCACCACCACGCTCAGCGCGCAACGATCTTCGCCGATGGGCTCGACGTGAATGGCGACGGAGGCGAACGGAGAAAGGTCACCGAGGTAGCGCTGGTCGCGGTCGACAGCCACCGGATCCAATACACGCCCCGGCCGCGATTCCATCTCGCGCAGCACGGCGTGGGTTTTCACGCGCGTGTTGCCATGGACGTAGACCGTGTCGATGGTGCGTCCCTGGGCCCAGCGGTACGCGTCGGCATCGAAACGGCTCTGGGGCTCGGCCTCGGCGCGCGAGGGACTTGCGGCCGCCCACAGCGCTAACAACGCGACCGTTCCCCTCGGGATCAACCACCGCATACGTACTAAGAGGATACGCCGCCTCGCGGCGGCGCCCAAATAGAAACCTGGCAGCGGTATGCGTGAAAGGCGCGCTAGACGCCGGGGCTGGGCGCAAGCTCGGGCATGCTGCGCGCGAGCGGAGGCGTAACGGGAGGCCGCGTGCCGAAACGCGAGAGCACGATGGCACCCAGGCCGACCAGGAATCCGAAGAACCACACCAGTAGTGCGGCCGCCTGGAGGAAGAAGTACAGCGGCATGGGTCCGCCGACGGTGTCGATGACGAATGCGATCAATGACGGGATGGTCAGAACGGCAAGGCCGATGGCCAGACGCGTGAACTCGCCCGTGTCCCCGCTCCCCATGCGCGCCGCAATCGCGCGACCGAGGGCATAGACGAACACCGTGCCCGCAATCACCACGACGCCGAACCAGCTCATGCCCAGAATGACGGCCAGCGGAATGCCGACGATGGTGATGATCAACGGAATCATGACGATCAGCATGGCAAACGTGACCAAAACGCACGTGAGTACGCCCGCGCCGAAGCACTTCAACAGCCCGAACGACAGGTGCTCGCTGGCGCGAATCACGCGGCCCCGCAGGAACAACATCGTGATGAAGTACAGCACGAGGTTGACGAAGAGCAGCATCATGAACAAGAGAATACGGAGCATGCGGGCGCTGATGTTGAGCTCGTCGCCGATGCGGCTGGCGACACCGCCGATGAGAATCTTCTCGCCGCGAATGACGACGTCTTCGTCCTCTTGGATGGTCCCGCCGATGGAGACGATGTCGCCCTTGATCTCGGAGCCGCCGCGCGCGCGAATCTCGCCACCCAGCACCACCACCGATCCCACCACGGTGCCCTCGATGATGGCGTTTCCCCCGAACACGACCACGTCGCCGGCGACCACGTCGCCCGCGGGGATAAAGACGCTCTCGCCCACTTTGACGATATCGTCGCTGTGCTCTTCGCCTTCGTATTTGAAATCGAAGTCGAAGTCGGCGCCCGAGGTGTCGCTATCGCTGTCGCTGTCGGCTTCCTCGTCTTCGATGCGCACACCGCTGCCACCGATCACGATCCGCTTGCGCGTTGGCGGCTGCGGCGGATCCGGAATATCGATGGTGACGGTGTCAACCTGAGCGTGCGCGGGCCGCGCCGGCAGCGCCACCGCGCCCAGGGCGAATACCAGAAGCGCGTGCAGCGCGCGACTATAATTAGAAGTTAAAGAGCGCATTTCCCGAAGGCTTCTTGCGGCGCACGATGCGCGCCGCCATGAACGCTACGACAGCCACCAGCGCTACCACAACCATGAAGCCGGCCAGCGGCGAAAACGCCTCCACCGCGGCGTGGCTCACGGTGCGTGCAGCGCGCGAATACGGCTCGACATTGGTGCGAGCCGACATGTCGCCGGCCGTGCTCTGCACCCAGAGCACACCGCGTGCCACGGATTCGGTGGCTCCGGCGATCGACCCCTGCGTCCCGGCCAGAATGAAACCGACCGGCAGGTACATCAGGGCCACCGCCGCCATCGCGGCCGCCGGATATCGGACCTTGGCCGGCAGATCGAGGAAACGGTCGAGCGCGCGCTTGATCACCGGGAATCGCGGCTCGTGGATAAAGCCTTCAGCCTGGAGGTGGGCCAGCACGCCGGCCTGGATGCGGCTCGGCGCGTCGAAGCGCTCCAAGCTCCGCAGGCCCCTAAACAGCTGCCGGTACTTCAGCACCTCCGTCTCGCACACACCACATTCGGTGACGTGGTAGACGAACTCGTTGCGCTCGAGGGTCGGCAAGCGGCCTTCGAGGTACGGCTGGATGAGATTCTTTGTGGTTTCGCAGTTCATCGCTCTCTATTACACCTATCCACTATCGATTGTCGGCGGCCTCGGCCCGCTCGGAGATAGTAACGTCACCGCTCGCGGTCTCGATATCGACACGCGCGGCGCCCGATCCTACGACACCCTGCAGGCGGCGTCGATCAGCGCGAGTGACCTTGATGGGCAAATCGCCCTCGATGGAGCCGCTGCTGGTTCTCACGTCGAGCTGGAAGCCGAAACCTTTCACCGGGATGTAGTACATACCGACGTCACCGCTCGAGGTGCTCAAACTGAACGACCGCTCCGCGACCGGAATGACCTGCACTTCGATGTCGCCGCTGGATGACGACGCATTGACGCTGCCGTCGACCTCGCGCATCACGGCGTCGCCGCTAGCCGCGCGAAACGACACATTGCCGGAGCAGCCTTCTAGTAGGAAGTCGCCGCTGGCCAGCTGGACGTCGGCGTCCTTGCCGATGCGGGCCGCGCGAAAGTCGCCGCTGGTACCTTCGATTTGGAGCATTCCTTTAATGTTGTCCACAACGACGCTGCCACTGGTGGCCGACACCGAGAGATCCCCCGCTACATCGACGACTTCCAGGTCACCGCTGGTCAGGCGCGCCGAGGAGTTCCCTCCCACTGCGCGAATGCTCACGTCGCCGCTCGTGGCCTGCACGTCGGCGCCGCCTTGCAAATTGGAGACGCGCACCTCACCGCTCGTTGTCGCGGCTGAAACGTCAAACGAGTGCGGTACTTCAATGGTGTAGTCGACCCACACGGAACGACGGCCGCCTTTGACGACCGACCACAAGCTGAATTCGTGGTCCCACTTGGCGTCGTCGCGGGTCTCGACGATCACCTGGTCGCCGCGCTCGGTAACTTCGATGGACACTTTGTCGAGCAGCTCGCTGGCGGACTCTTTATCGTTTCCGACCGCGTTCTTGACCGCGACCACTGAGATCGTGGTCGCGCCGTCACGACCGACGATGACGGTGCGCCCGCGCGCATTCTTCACCACCAGGGCCTTCTTCCCCGCGGCCGCAACGGCACTCTTTTCTTCCCGCTCGAGCTTGGTGGCCGGCCCTGCGACCGCGACACCGGCCACACACAGCGTGACGGCGGCAACGGCGAAGAGGTTGGTTTTGGCCGGGGATACGAAGCGACCCATCATGTCGTCCTCCTGGGTATGGGCGCCGGTCTGATGCGGGCGCCCTCAATCTGTAAATCCTCTACGAAAGCGGCAGGCAAAAGTTCGCGGCGCGCGAAAAGTTTCCCGGTCATTTTTTGCCCATATAAAGTGCAATCAGCGCCACAAGTATTTGCCATTCTTACGGATACGTTACGCTATGTGAGAAAGTCGGCGTCGTCCAACAACCCTTTGAGCATTTCGCGGGCGCGGTGGATGCGCGCCTTTACCGTCCCCAGCGGGATCGACAGCGTCTGGGCGATCTCTTCGTAGGACAAGTCTTCTTGGTGCCGGAGGACTAGCATGATGCGGTAGTGCTCGGGCAGGGCCGTGATCGCATCCTCCAACCGCCGAATTTTTTCCGCCCTCACATACGATTCCTCCGGAGTCGGATCCGGAGCCTTGTACTGGCGCTGAATCTCGCCCTTTTCCCCGTCGATGGGGTCGTCCATGCCAAAGGTGTCGATACGCCGCTTGCGCAAGTGATCGATGCACAAGTTCGACGTGATCTTGAACAGCCAGCTGGAGAACGCGTACTGGGGGTTGTAGCGGTCGAGCGAATGGAACACCTTGATGAAGGATTCCTGCGCGAGGTCGGAGGCTTCGTCGCGGTTGCGAACCATGCGCAAGCAAATGCTGAAGACGGCGCGCTCGTACTTATGAAGCAGGGTGCGGTACGCCCGCTCGTCGCCCGAGCGGGCCTTCGCCACGAGCTGGATGTCCTCTTCTCTCACGATATTCGGAAATGGAAACGATCGTTTATCGCACGCGCACGTGAATGCGATGTCGCCACCTTGCGCCGAAGTGGGGCAAGGCGGCGCCGGCGCCGATACGAGGCGAGATGGGGCGGTCGACGCGTCGCGGCATGACGCACCGGCCGGAACATCGGTGTCGCGGAACCGTTCGGGCAGCGTCGGAGCTGGATGCTCCAAGCGCTGAAAGTGATTTATGTTGACACATTTCCGAGTGCGTTTCTAGAGTTTGTTTGGCGCCGGGTGGGCGCCACCATCCCCATGACCATCATCGAATACGTCCACGCCCGCGAGATCATGGACTCGCGCGGCAACCCCACGCTCGAGGTCGACGTCGGTCTCGACGGCGGTGCTTTGGGCCGCGCGGCGGTGCCTTCGGGCGCCTCGACCGGAAAGCACGAAGCCCTCGAGCTCCGGGACGGCGAGCACACCCGTTATATGGGTAAGGGGGTGCACAAGGCCGTGTCCAACGTCAACGACGTGATTGGGCCCGAGATCATCGACCTCGATGCCATCGACCAGGCCTACATCGACCACATGATGCTCGAGCTCGACGCAACTGCCAACAAGTCGCGCTTGGGAGCCAATGCCATGCTGGGCGTCTCGCTCGCGGTGGCGCGCGCGGCGGCGGAGTCGATGAATCTCCCTCTATACCAGCACATCGGAGGCGTGTTCGCGCGTACCCTGCCGGTCCCGCTCATGAATGTGCTGAACGGCGGCGCGCACGCCGACAACAACGTCGATATTCAGGAATTCATGCTGGTGCCGGTCGGTGCGCCCAATTTCTCCGAAGCGCTGCGCATGGGAGCGGAGACGTTCCACGCGCTGAAGAAAGTGCTGCGCGAAAAGGGGTACGCGACCAGCGTAGGCGACGAGGGCGGGTTCGCTCCCAACTTGCGCTCGAACGAAGAAGCCGTCGAGGTGCTCCTGGAAGGAATCACACGCGCGAACTACAAGCCGGGAAAAGACGTGTGCCTGGCAATCGACGCGGCATCGACCGAGTTTTTCGAAAATGGCTCCTACATTTTGAAAGGCGAAAATCGCAAGCTATCGTCGGACGGCATGGCGCAGTTCTGGAACGACTGGGTGAAGAAATATCCCATCGTGTCGATCGAAGACGGGATGGCGGAGGATGACTGGGACGGTTGGGCGCATCTCACGACGATGCTGGGCGCGCGCGTGCAATTGGTCGGCGACGACCTGTTCGTGACCAACGAAGAGCGCCTACGCCGCGGCATCGACGCTGGAATTGCGAACGCCATCCTGATCAAGCTCAACCAGATCGGTACCTTGACCGAGACGCTGCAGTCGATCGAATTGGCCAAGTCGGCGGGCTACTCGTGCGTGATTTCGCACCGCAGCGGCGAGACGGAGGACACCACCATCTCCCATCTTGCCGTCGCCACCAACGCGGGCCAGATCAAGACCGGCAGCCTGTGCCGCAGCGAACGTGTCGCGAAGTACAACGAGCTCCTTCGCATCGACGAAGAGCTCGGATCGGTTTCCATGTTCCCGGGCGCGTCGGTGTTCCCGGCGCTCTCGTAACCGCGAGGTCGAAGCACATGGACTACTGGCGCAAGGAACGCGAAGTACCCCGCTCTACCGATTCATTCCAGGATTACCGTCCCCGCACGGCTGCTCCCAAGGCATCGCCGTCGGTCGTGGCCAGCGGGGGAAGTGTGGGCCCGTTCCTGCGCAAGTTCTACCGCCACCAGGTCGTCGTGAGCGCGCCGGTGCAACGCTTCTTTCTGTTTCTCCTGCTGGCCGGCATCATCTATGCCTTCGTACTGGGAGACGGAGGGGCGATTCGCATCGTGATGTTGCGCCACGAGCGCTCCGGCCTGGATCGCGGCATTGCCGAGCTCAATCGCAACGCCGCCCTGCTCGAAAACGAGATCGCGTTGCTCGATAGCGACCCCTTCTACATCGAGAAGACCGGACGCGAACGGTACGGCTACATTCGACCGGGCGAAAAGGTCTACAAGATCGTTCCCGACGCCGATTCCAAGTAGAACTCACTCCTGGGACTCGCGGCCCTTGACAATCCCGCTCGAAAGGTTAAGATACGCGTCCAAACATTGACGCGGGGTGGAGCAGTCTGGTAGCTCGTTGGGCTCATAACCCAAAGGTCGCAGGTTCGAATCCTGCCCCCGCTACCAACCCAAAAGACAGTTTCCCGGCATCGAGGTCGCTCGGTGCCGGGAACTTCTTTATCCGGCACACCGCCACTCTCTTCTCCGCATCCAACTCGATTCCGTCCACAAACAGCCGAATGAACTCCTTCTTCTCCTCGGGCGTGCCCTCACCGAACACGGCCTGAAAATCCTTCATCTGGGCGACGATCTCGTCGACCACGTGATCGACGTCGGGCGCCGTCGCCTTCCACACCCGTAACCGCTCCAGTTGGCCCTCAAGGGCGTCCTTCTCGCGGTCCAGACTCGCGATCTCCTCCTCGATGTGCTTCTTGGTAACCGGGGAGAGG
>JAICFA010000142.1 GCA_025923935.1 Candidatus Krumholzibacteriia bacterium | reverse complement strand
TGGTGGGTGTACGACAATAAGGTGATCAAGGGCGGATTCTGGCGCTTTCCGGAAGAGGAAGAGCTGTTTTTGTATTTGGAGATGCCGTCCGGCACCGACCTCGAGCTGACGTCGGAAACCCTGCGCGATTTCGAAGCAGAGCTCTTGCCGGTTCCCGACGGCGCGCGCATGAGCTCACGCGCTTTCGGCAACCAAGCCATCATGCGCGTCGAATTCGAAGAAGAATTGCGTTCCACGCCTCTGCCGTTCCACTGGCGCGAGTTGTTGATCGCCAAGGCGGACGAAACCGGCGGCTCGAGTGTGTTCATTCGCGGGTTTTCCGACCGGCCGTATTTCAAGGGGGCCTTCGGCGGGTCGGCGTTGAACTCGCTGGTCAAAGTCACCGGCTACAATTCGAAACGCTTGAACGAGATCGCCGACGGCGCTCTGCAGCGCGTCGAAAAGAACCGGCGCGTGCGCAACGCCCGCGTAACTACCGGCGCGCAGTGGGAGCGCATTCGCCAGGAAGAAATGGTGATCAAGATTCGCCGCGAGCGCCTGGCGGCACACGATCTCACGGTAATGGACCTGACCGCGCAGGTGCGGCGCATGCTCGGCGTCGACATTCCGTGGACCATGCTCATCGAAGGCGACCAAGAGCGCGTGCAGCTCTCCTACGCCGACGCCGAGAACATCTCCTATGCCGACATCGCACAGCTGGTGGTGCGCAACCCGTCGGGCGAGCAAGTCCGGCTGGGCGACCTGATCGATATTGAGACGCGCGAAGTGTCGCGCTCCATCACCCGTGAAAACCAAAAATACACCACCCACGTGAACTGGGAGTATCTCGGCACCGATCAGATGCGACAGAAGTACATCAAAGACGTACTGGCCGGGATCCAGCTTCCTTACGGGTACAAGGCGGAGGAAGCGCGTCAGGAATTCTTGACGCAGGAAGAGGAAGAGGAGATCGGCCTGGCGTTGTGGCTCGCGGTAGCGTTCATCTTCATCGTGCTGGCGGCCATGATGGAGAGTCTCTCGCTTCCGCTTTTGATCCTGCTCGCCATCCCGATGTCGCTGGTGGGCGTGTTTGTCATCTTCTGGCTATCGCATTCCGTGTTCGATTCGTCCGCGCGCATTGGACTCGTGCTCCTGTTTGGGGTGGCGGTCAACAATGCCATTCTGCTGGTTAGCCGCTATCGCCAGGAAGCCACGTTGATCCTGAAATCGAAGCTCGGCAGCGACCCCGAACTTTCGACCTCCTTGTTTCCGCCGTTGCGGCGCAACTGCGGTGGCAGCGATCTGTGGGTCCTTCCCGCCGGCGAGCGCGTTTCGCTCTTGAAGCGCGCCGTGTCGCGCGGGTCGCGCGTGCGCATGCGCTCCATTGTGCTCGTCAGCGGCACCACCATCGTCGGGTTAGCACCGCTTTTGGTGCACATGAACGAGACCGCGGACAAAGATATCTGGGAGAACCTTTCCCTCGCCACGATCGGCGGTCTCACGTCGAGCACCATCATGATCTTGCTCGTGACGCCCGCCATCTACACCAGCTGTATTCGGTTCGGATGGCAATGCCGGCGCGCCGCCGCTTGGGTCAAGCGTAAGGCGTCGCGCCGCGTGACCCCGGTCGAAACTGCTCCCGAGCTCGGTTGAGCGCGTTGCGCCCCCGCCTCCATTAGTATTACATTCGAAGTCGGCCGCCCCATATCCGGAGACCTTCGTGCGCTTTCGTTTTTTCCCGTTAGTACTCGTGTGCATCGCCGCGTCGCTAGGCATTTTTGCCTGCGGCGGCGATGACCCTCCTCCCATGGAACCGCCCCCGCCCAATCCGGGCGAAGCGCAGTGGCGCTGGCTCGCGCCGGTGGCGCAAGGTTCCGGCCTGACCGATATCTGGGGCTCATCGGCCGACAATCTGTTTGCCACCGGCACCGGCGGTGTCGTGCTGCGATACGACGGCACCTCGTGGCGCAAGACCCAGACACCGACAACAGAGCATCTCGAAGCGATCTGGGGAGCGTCGGCCAATCATGTCGTGGCCGCGGGCGCCAATGGGGTCATCCTGGTTTTCAACGGAACTTCATGGAAGGTTCAGAACAGCGGCACCGACGCGGCTCTGCTCGATGTGTGGGGAACCTCGTCGAGCGACATCTTCGCCGTCGGTTCCAATCGTACCGTGCTCCATTACGACGGCAGTTCGTGGTCGACCATGACCGAAATGGTTCCGGGTCCGGCACTGAACGGCGTTTGGGGAACGTCCGGCTCCGATGTGTACGCGACCGGCCTCAACAAGAATTTGTTCCATTACGACGGGGTGTCGTGGGATGTGCTCCCCACGCCGGCCACATTTTCGCTGAGTGCAATCTGGGGTGCGGGTCCCAACGACATCTTCGCGGTGGGCAGCGACGGTGCGGCCATTCGTTACAACGGCGCCGATTGGGAAGTCATCGACGTCGCCACCGATTTGTTCTTCAGAGATCTGTGGGGCCGCAGCGCCAGCGAGGTGTACGCCTCGGGTCAAGACGGCATCATCTATTTGTGGGATGGCGATTCGTGGAATCAGACCGCGAATCCGAGTGGGGAAGAAGTGGTGGGCGTTTTCGGCGCCGACGGTCGCACCTTCGCGGCGGGGCAAGAAGGGGCTCTGCTCGAGCTGGCGGGCAGCGATTGGGACTACCATCCGGAAGGATTGACAGTTGCACTGGAGGACGTGTGGGTGGATCCCAACGGTGCAGTATACGCAGTCGGTGGCCAGGGAGCGATCTTGCGCTGGCGCGACGGAGCATTTGAGCGGATGGCGAGCGGGACGACACAACGATTGATAGGAATTCACGGTGCAAGCGGGGACGACATCATTGCAGTCGGGCGCAGCGGGACGATACTTCGCTACGACGGGAATAGTTGGAGCGCGAGCACGGAAGGACCCGGCTATGACCTTCGTGACGTGTGGATGCTTTCGTCGAGCGACGCATTCGCCGTGGGCAAGGAGGGATTGGTTCTCCGGCTGGAAGGCGGCCTGTGGAACAACTACTCACCCGGCAGTGTGGTCGATTCCCTCAACGCCGTATGGGCACCCGATCCCGAACACGTTTACGTCGTCGGATCCGACTCGCGCGCGCTCACGTGGAACGGCACGCAGTGGAAGCTGCTTACCATAGATGCGTTTCGCAACAACAACTACCATTCCATCCACGGGATATCCCCGACCGACTTCTACGTCGGCACCGAGTACATGGGGTCGGCGTCGGCATCGAGCGCTCCCGAGCTCCACGCCGGTGGTCTGATCTACCACTGGAACGGTGCGTCTTGGACGATCCCGTATCAGGAGCCGATTCACGACATTCTCGCAATCTGGGTTGCGTCGCCAAACGAGGCGTTCGCATGCGGCGATGCGTCCACGATTCTAGTTGGAGGGGGCGAGAGCTTCGTTCGCATCAACGATCTCACCAACCTGCCGTTCTATGTACGATCAGTGTGGGGTTCCTCACCGACCAACGTGTTCGTGGTCGGTGACAATGGTGCTGTCGCGCGCTATAGTCGATAACATGAAATTCGCCTCCGTCGCCGTTACCAGTTCCAACGTCGACGTCCTCCTGCGGGACGTCAGCAAGGCGGTCCTTGATCGCCTGGGCGAGCACGCCGATGTCGCGTTCGTCTTCGTCAACGCGGCCTTGTCGACGCATGCCGCGACACTCGCCGCCAATCTGAAAAAGGCCATCGGCGCGCGCGTGCTGATCGGTTGCACCGGCGAAGGTGTGATCGGTCCGGCGCACGAGATCGAGAACCAACCCGCGCTGGCGGTGGTTGCGGCTCAAATGCCGGGTGTCGAGATCGAGCCCTTCGCCCTGGGCAAGCGCGACCTCATGAAGATTGCACTCAGCCCCGGCTCGCTGCTTTCCCATTACCAGCCGCCGTTCGCTACCAAGTTTGCCGTCATGCTGGCCGATCCGTTTTCCTGCCCGATGGACGGCGTGCTGCGCGCTTTCAATCAAGAGTGTGATGGCCTCCCCATCATCGGAGGGATGGCGAGCGGTGCACGGCAACCCAATGAAACGGCGCTCTTCTTGAATGAAACGCTCCACCGCGAAGGTTTGGTGGGAGCCGCGTTTCGCGGCGACATCGAAGTGGATGTGATCGTGTCGCAGGGCTGCCGGCCGGTGGGGCCGGTGTTCGAGGTCACGGACGCCACCTACAATGTGATCGATTCGCTCGGCGGCCAGCCGCCCATGACGCGCATCCAGGCGCTGGTCGACGACCTCGACGAGGAGGATCGTGAGCTGTTACAGAATGGCTTGTTCATCGGCCGCGCTATCGATTCCAAGAAAGATCCCATCGGACGCGGGGATTTCCTGGTACGCGGAGTGATGGGAGTGGACGGCGAAAGCGGTGCCATCGCCATCGGCGACACGGTGACCGCCGGCGAGCGCGTACAGTTCCACTTGCGCGACGCGCGCACCGCGCGCGAGGATTTGGAAATGATGTTATCTCCGCAAGCGCTGTTCGGAGCCCCGAGCGGCGCGCTGCTATTCTCCTGCAACGGCCGCGGCACGCGTCTCTATGACGAACCCGACGGCGACATCTCGGCCGTCACAAGCTACTTCCGCGGCTTGGACGTCGCGGGGTTCTTCTGCGCGGGCGAGATCGGGCCAATTGGTGGCAAAAATTTTCTGCACGGTCACACGGCGAGCCTCGCGTTGATTCGCACACCGGCACCCGATCCCGACAAATAGATCACTCCTTTTTTCGATACATCGACTTGACGCTGCCCCATGTCACCGGTTCGACCGGCAATGGGTCGGGTGCAAGTTTCCCAATCTGAGAACCCGTGTCTATTGGGGGGAATGCGAGTGCTCGTCGTCGCGCTCTAACTTTATGTCTTTCCACGACGTCGGGTCATCCAGGGGCTCGAGGTGAGTGAGTACCGAAACATTAGGGAGCGTGGCGCAGATCTCTTTCTCGATGCGTTCCAGCATTTCGTGGCCGCGTTGCACCGTCCACGCGCCCGGTACCAACACGTGTAGCGAAACGAAACGGCGCGCGCCCGATCGGCGTGTGCGCAGCGCGTGGTAGTGTACGCCTTCTTCGCGATAGCGCTCGAGCACCACGCGCAGCGCGGTCTGCTCCTCTTCCGGGATGGCCGTGTCCATCAATCCACGCACCGATTCGGACACGATGCGCACCCCTGTCCACACGATGTGGGTCGCCACCGCGAGCGCGACTATGGGATCGAGGCGCTTCCAGCCGGTCAACGCCACCGCACCGACTCCCGCGACGACCCCAACGGACGTCCACACATCCGCCAGTAGATGCTGTGAGCTCGCCGCAAGAGTGATGGATTCGTGCCGAGCCGCGGCGCGGCGGAGGATGAGTGCCACCAGCAGGTTGACGAGAGCGGCGGCAACACTCATCGCGAGACCCGTGCCAATCTCGGACAGCTCGCGTGGATGAAGCAGACGCGGCACGGCGGCAAACGCAATGCTCGCCGCCGCCAGCACGATGAGCAGGCCCTCCACGCTGCTCGCGAAGTATTCCGCCTTGGAGTGGCCGTACGCGTGGGTTTCGTCCTCCGGCTTGGCCGCGATGGTGAGCATCGCGAGCGCGAGCACCGCACCCACCAAATTCACGAACGATTCGAGGGCGTCGGACAAAAGGCCGACGGAACCGGTGACCCAGTACGCGACCGCCTTCATGGCGATGGTCGCGACTGCGGCTCCGATGGAGAGCCAGGCGAATCGGGTCAAGAACGATCGGGCGTGCTTCAAAATTTGGGGTCGAACCGTCCCGGAGGCGGTCGCCAACGCAGGGGTCCTACTCGATGGGGATGCGGCTCTTGTTCTTCTCCAGCCACGCGTCGAACGTCAGCAGCGACGGATTCAATGAACGCGTAAACTCGACGTCACGGGCGCCGCAAAACACGGCTTGGAAGTCGCGCTTGAACTGAAACATATTGCCGAGATCATCCGCGCCCGGGAAACCGAAGCTCCGGTACATATCGGGCGAGACGGCGTTGTAGCGCACTTCCTCTCCGAGCGCCTCGCTCAGAGCCGCGGCCATCTGCGTTCCCGTCAGGTGCTCGCCCGCGATGCCGATCGTCTTCCCGACGAACTCGTCGCCGCGTTTGAGCACGCCGTACGCGCACTTTCCGATGTCGTCCACCGCGATACCGGGCAGCTTCTTGTCGTCCATGGGGAGGGTTAGCGCGAGGACGCCGTCGGCTCCGCGCTTCGGCCCGGCTCCGAAATAGATCAGGTTTTCCCAATAGAACGACGTCAGCAGAAACGTCGTCGGCACGTTCAACTCCCGGAAGAAGTTATCGGCCTCTCCCTTCGCATCGAAGTGCGGCACCTTGTGCTTTCCCATCAGGGTGGGCATGCGGTCGTCATCGAGCGGCACCCACCGGCGCGTGTCTTCCAGCGTCGACCAGATCGCGTGGCGAACACCCGCGCTTTTGGCGGCTTTCGCCAGATTGCTTGCCTGCGCGAGTTCCTTGTCGGGCGAAAAGTGCTCCCAGAAGTTGGTGACGCAGAACGCGGCGTGCGCGCCGGAAAACGCGCGCTGGAGACTCTCGACGTCGTCGAGGTCGGCGGCGACCACCTCGGCGCCGGCCTTCTTCAGCTCCTTGGCAGGGTCAGAATCCGGCTTGCGCGTCAACGCGCGTACGGTGAATTCGCTGTTGCGGTCTTGCAATATCGCGCGCGCCAGCGCGCCGCCTTGTGCACCGGTAGCGCCGACAACGGCGACTATCTTCTTGTTCATGACTGCCTCCGCGAGTAGACAAGGGGGAATCATTAACGTGCGTGTGCAACGACTCTAGTCGATCGGGTCAAACGCGTCAACCAAGCGGGGTTGCGGTTGCATCGTGATGTGCGGCTCGTTATAGTTCGGCCGACATGAGCACACCCGAAGCCATCCGTTCCGCCCTGGAAGCCGTCGTCGATGTGTACGGCGTGGGCAGCATCGTGTCGCAGAATCGCGTGGAGAAAATCGGCGTGGACGGTGACACGGTGACCCTGTCGCTGTATTTGCCGGTCGACGATGCCGGCGTCAAAGCGCGTGTCGAAAGCGAGAGCCGCGAGGCCATCAAGAAGCTCGGCGGTATCCGCGAAGTGATCGTCATGACCAAGGGCGGCAAGCCGAAGTTGGGCGCGGCTTCCGGGCCCGCACGCGCATCCGGTCACACGCACGCGCCGCCGGGGCCGGCGCGGGGCCCAAGCCCGTTCGAGTCGCAAGCACCCATCGCCGGTGTGGAACGCATCGTGGCGGTTTCATCCGCCAAAGGTGGCGTAGGGAAATCGACGGTGTGCGTCAATTTGGCCATCGCACTCGCCCAGCGGGGAGCGCGCGTGGGCCTGATGGACGCCGACGTGTACGGTCCCAGCATCCACGTGCTCATGGGGACCACCGACCGTCCCCAGGCGGGCCGCAACAAAGAGATCGCTCCCGTCGAGAAAGACGGTCTCAAGCTGATGTCGCTCGGATTTCTGACCGAGAAGGGCCAGCCGGTGATTTGGCGCGGCCCCATCGTCATGGGTGTCGTAAAGAAATTCCTGCAAGACGTCGACTGGGGCGAGCTCGATTACCTCATGATCGACATGCCGCCCGGCACCGGCGATGCGCAGCTGACGCTGGTG
>JAICFA010000141.1 GCA_025923935.1 Candidatus Krumholzibacteriia bacterium | reverse complement strand
GCGCACCACTCCGGCGGTGGTGACGGAACGAGCCGATGGCGTGCCCAGCTCGCGCGCGTCGGCGAGAATTGCACCTTCCGCCACCGACGGCCGCACGAATCCCACGGCGAGATGCTCGAGTACCCCGGTGTCGAAGAGCTCCACCGCGCCCGCGCGTCCGCCCCGGTTCTCGCGATAACGCGCGCCGGAGTGCTCGGTGCGTGCGCTCGCTCCCAGCGACACGAGCGCGCGCTCGCCATCCTCCGGCGCGGGATCGGCGAGGACGTCGAGCGAGGCACCCGCTCGCCGCGCCCGCGGCGCTTCCTCCAGATCGGTGTCGTCGGCGATGCCCTCGTACTCGTCGCCCCACAGCTCGTCGGGGTCATCGTGCGGTTCGACGGGCGGCAGCGCTCCCCCGCAGCCGAGCAACAGCGCCAGGACGGCGAAGAAGCGCGTCAGTGCCACCACGAGAGGGTCACTCCTTGCGACACGCCGAGTACCGCGTGCTGAAACACGCCCACCCCGAGCTGCCACGACGACAACGACACGAGTGCCGCGCCGCGGATGCTTTCGGTGCCATCGTCGTAGCCCGCCACGAGTGCCAGGCGGCCGGCGACGCGCGACACCACCGCGATCCCCGCCGCTGCGACCGCGTCGCCGTCGAAACGACTCGTCGCGACGATCGACACCGGCCCGGCCTGGCCGGCGAGTGCGATCGCAATCTCGACGTCGCGCACGTGGTCGCGCGACACCACGTCGACGTCGGCGATGGCCGCGATTCGCCCCACTTCCGCGCGCGAATAAAACCCGGCGAGAATCGCGCGCTCGCCGGCCGCTCCCGTGATCGCTACCGTCTCCACACCGGCGCGTGCCCGACAGAGCCAGCGGGCACCCGGGCGGTAGCCGAGCTCGAGCTCGGCGCGCGACTCGCTCCCCACCGGCGACGCCAACTGTGCGATGGACACGCCGGCCAAGAATGAGCCGACCCGCGCGCTCGTGCGCACGCCATCGACGCGCAGCCCAGCAATCCCGAACAGCTGCACGTCGCCGGCTTCCACCCTCCACGCGGGCGACACGCCCTCTATTCCGAGCACGTCCGCGCTCGCGCGAACTCCCACGGCGCGATCGACCATGCTGGGAAACTCGATACGTGCGTGCGCGCTGACAGACGCGAACACGATCACGACGCACCACGCCGCACTACGGCGAACGATTCGCACACCCCACCACCACCTTCTCCACCCCCACCCGCGCTCCGTCGCTCGAGAACGATTCGCACGCTAGCACCAATATCCCGGAGCGGACGCGCTCGCCACCCGCGGCACGTCCATCCCACAGCAACACCGCCGGAAATGCCGACGCGGTGCCGATGTCCGCAATA
Organism: Candidatus Krumholzibacteriia bacterium; assembly: GCA_025923935.1. Classification (GTDB taxonomy): domain Bacteria; phylum Krumholzibacteriota; class Krumholzibacteriia; order WVZY01; family JAKEHA01; genus JAKEHA01. The sequence goes on along the minus strand of JAICFA010000141.1, from coordinate 6,253 downwards.
CGTCGCCCGGAAGGGTCGTAGATGCGGACCGCCACGCTAGCCACACCCTCCACCGGTGCGATCGCGACGCGCAACAGATCCCCCTCGTCCGCGAAGAACGGATTGGGAGACACTTCGCACGATGCGTGCGGTGGCGCGGACAATGAGCGTTCGCTCATGCGCCCCGGCGTTCCGCCGCGCGCGCGCGACAACGACCACACCGCCGCGCGCGGGACGTCGCCGGCAAAAAGGTCGATGCGTTCCAAACTGAAGCCGGCTTGGCTCGTCTTGAGCCCGGGATACGCCACCGCGTCGACGGGAATTTCCAGTGCGTCCATCACCACCACACTGTCGGCGAACGTGCTACCCGACTTGTTGAAGGTGGGCCAGCTGCCGTCGACGTCGAACACCCGCCCCGTCACGCCGACGCACGCCCTCAAGACGTCGGGGCTCGGCGTTAGGATCACGAATTCGTGGGGGGCAAGGACGAGCGAGTCCGCCGTAATAACGGCGGGTTTCAAACGGGTGTCGCGAATGGCATAGCGCGTGATGTCGAGGTGCCGCGCACCCGCGTTGAAGAGCTCGACGAACTGCGGACAGCCGGGAGAGGGCGAGCTCAAGACCTCGCTCACCAAGAGCGGCGGCGATCCCACCCGTCGCAACACGGCGACGCGGTCGTTGGCCGTGCGCTCGTCGGAAGCGTAGCGCGCCGCGATGTCAACCCAGTGGTAGCCGTCACCCGCCATCGACACGGTGACAGCGAGGGTCTCGTGCGCTCCGGGAAGAATGGCATGGCGAGTGTTGGCCGCGGTGCCGGCCACCACTCCCCACTCGCTGGAATCGCGCCACGCGATGGCCACGGCACCCGCGGGAATATCGGCGAGCCCGCGGTTCTCGATTGCGATGGCGAGGAGCTCCGTCCGCGTTCGTGCCGCGGATCGCAACGGTGTTTCCGGCGCCAGCACGATCGCAACGTCGTGCAGTGCCACATTGCGCCGGCCCGGAGACGGTGCGGCAGCGACGAAGTCGACCGCGTTGTCGCCGCTGTCGCGCCCATCCGGTGTGCGCGCAATCGACTTCCCCGCGGGTACGACGGCGACACCGTGCGCCTCGACGTAATTCGGATCGTCGAGGCCGCCATAACCCACGACGTCGAATATCTCCGCGCCACGAAGCAGGCGAATGGCGTCCGGTCCGTTTTGCAGCGAAATCCCGACCACGAGGTCGGGTGCGGGCAGCACCAGCTCGCCCCCCATCACCCACAGCGCGCCCGGAGCCAGCGCCAGCCCGGGTGGGGCCGACCACAGCACCGTCCAGCCTTCGCCCGAGCCGTTGTGAAACTCGAGCACGACACCGTCGAGCGAGAACGACGCGTCGCCGGTGTTCAGCAATTCGACGAACTCGTAGCCGCCGTCCGCGCCCGGATGGTCGTAGTACAGCTCGTTGACCACGAGACCGGCGTGCGCGGCGCGCGCGGCAAATATGGGGAGGAAGAAAAAGAAGAAACGGCGAGCACCACCCATCACCCCACCACCACCTCGCGCGTATGCTAACGCGACGCGGTGCGCTCGCGCAACGACAATTCGGGAACTAAATCATGCCGGCAACTAGATCATGCCGGCGCGCTTGCGGAGCAGCCACTCCGCCGCGAGCAGGATGAGGAGCAAGAGAAACAATGGCACACTCGCGCGCAGCACCGACTCCGACACCACCGGCACGCGGCGCGGCTCCAGGTTCAACTTGTCGGCGAGACTCCCCACGTCCGCCGGTGCGACGTAGTCGCCGCCGGTGCGGCGCGCGATGCGCGCCAGTGCGTCGCGGTCCTGCTCGGTGCGCTGAAACTCCACCGACGTGGTCGACACACGGAACTCGAGCGGCTTCGACTCCAGCGTCTTGCCGCCGACTTCCGCCGACCCGCGCGCTACATAACGGCCCGCCGGGAGCACGTCGACTTCACCGGTCAGGCGCGGCGAATCCGCACTCTCGCGCGTCATCGGCGTTTGCGCGAGCGGCGTTTCGCCGCCCGCCGAGTCCGCGCGCGCAATCTCGACCTTCACCGATCCGCCCGACACCGGTTGCAGCTTTTCGTTGAAGATCTCGGCGTACAATTCCGGCCGCTCGCCCGCGTCGAACACGTTCTTCTTGGCCGTCAGCACGAACCGTCCCGATTCTTCGCCGCGCGTGAGCACGTCGAACAAGCGCGACACCAGCTCGTCGTACACGCCGTTCGATTCGGCGACGAACTTCCAGCGCCACAAGGGCCCCGCGGCCACCGTCGCCACGCGTCCCTTGCCCGCCGACGCGTACGCCAAGGCCGGCAACGAGCGGCCGCGCACGCCCAACAGCACTTCGGTGGCGGCGGTCGGCGCGATGCCCGCGTAGAATCCCAAGAGCGGTGCGCGCTCTTGCCACTCCGTCTGCGTGAAAAGCGGCACCAAGTCCGCCGTGGCGGGGTTCGACGCCGCCTGCGCGCCCGGCCCGAGCGAGGTGTATTGCAGCGTGAACGACATCGGCGCGCTGCCGCGCACGGGGAGAATCTCGGCCAGACGCGACCAACCGCCGTTCGACTCGTACAGCGACGACGGCCCCGGCAGCACCAACAACCCGCCGCCCTTCTCGGTGACGAAGCGCTTGATCGCGCTGGTGGTGGCCGCGTCCAAGAACTCGTCCGAAACCGACGCCAGCACGATGGCATCCGCGTCCTGCAACGACGACACGAACTCCGCGGGACGCTTCACGCGTCCCACCGGTGCCGCGGTGCGGCGCGCGCTCACGAACAGCTCGCACTCGTACGCGGGATCGTGGGCGACCAACGCGGTCATGAAGGCCAGCTCCCACGCCGGCGTAAGGTCCACGATGAGAATCTTGGCGCGCGCTTTCTCAACTTCGATGACGATGTCGCGGCGATTGTTGTCATCGCGCTGGTCGTTGCCCGGGCTTTCGACCGACAGCACCAGCTCGCGGCGACCCGGCTCGGTTACCTTGACGGGCATACGCAGGGTGGCTTCCGCCGATCCGGCGGCGAGCGTGGTGTCGCGGTCGACCAAGGTGCGCGAGCCCTCGGTCAGGCGGACGCGCACGCGTTTGGACGCCGGGCCGGTGCCTGCAATGGTGGCCGCGATGATGGCGCGCGAGGGGGCGCGCACCACGGGGCTATAGTCCACCCCGGCGACGCGCACGTCGTTGGGGGCCAGCGTGTCGCCGAAGCCCACCGCCCACGTGGGCATGGACGGAGGCGCGCGACGCACCAGCGAGGCTTCGGTGTCGATGCCGTCGCCAAAGGCCACCACACCGGTGACGTGCTCGCCCTCGAAGCGCCGGACCACGTCTTCCAGTGCCCGCGCCAGCTGGGTCCCTTGCTTATCCGGCTTCGCGGCCTCGCTGGGCTCGAACTGTGCGTGGTCGGAAAAGTAGATGGTCTCGGAGGTTGCGCCGCGCGACTCGATCTCTTTCTGAAGGGTAGAGGCGGCATCGGTGGCCGCGTCGAAGCGCGACTCGCCGCCGCTCCAGCCGGAGGCCGGTAGCGACATGCTGGCAGACTGGTCGACCAGCAACACCACGCGCGCGGCCTCCTCGCGGTCGCTCTTGCGAATCGATCGCGGGTCGAGGAGCAAGAGCGCGAGGACCACGAAGGCAGCGGCGCGCAGCGCCGCGAGCGCCAGGCGCGTGCTGCGCGGTAGATCGGGGGTGGTTCGCCAGTAGGCGAACCATGCCACCGCCACCAGGGCGACAGCCAAAATCCACACCCAGGCGGACGGGTTCAGCGTAAGTTGCGAGGAAGCAAAGAGCATAAGAATCCCGCCGGCGGGCGGGCGTCGAGAATATATACGCCGGGGGTCGGGCGGCTACGCCGAATTCGCTAGCTAGAAACTACGATTGGAGCCTGCGCGGGTCCTGTCGTCGAGCAGCCCACTGCGCTCGGTCCACCGCGACTACGCGCTAGTAGTCCCTCGCTTGTGGGCGCCCGCTCGACGCCACCCGCGCATGCACTTGGGAAAGTGTCCGGTAGGCATCGGCGTACCCGCCGCCACCACCCGGTCCGTCAGCGAGAGCTACTTCGACGCGAAGGCGGTTACTGCGTCCTGGGACGAGGGATAGGCCTCGAGGATCGAGTGAAACTCGAGCAGCTGGAAGACCTCGTGAACGTCTCCCACCATGCCCGAGAGCTTGAGATCGCCCCCGTGGTTGCGGATGCGTTTGATCTCCCCGATGAAGATGCCCCAGCCGGCCGAGCTGATGTAGTTAACACCGGCCAGATCGACCACGATCTTGAAGATGCCGCGGTCCAGGAGCCCGTAAAGAGCCGTTTCGAGCTCTCCTGCCGTCGTGGTGTCGAGATACCCGCTGACCTTCAGGATCGACACCCCACCGCTGTTGGTACCCGTGATGACGCTGACCACGATTCCGTCTACAGCCATTGTTCTTCCTGTCGTGTGGTTATCGCCGACCCGGCGACCCACCGTGAGTGTCGCCGGCAAATTCAAAATCTTTGATGGCGTCCGCCGAACGCTCGAACGGCTTCAAGATATTGCCGAACTCGAGTAGATCGAACACCTCGCGCACTTCCGGCTTCATGGCGGCCAGCTTGATGTCGCCGCCGTTGCGCCGGATGCGCTTGATCTCGCTGATGAAGATACCCCAACCCGCGGAGCTGATGTAAGTCACTCCCCCCAGATCCACCACGATACGATAGCACTTCTCATCGACGATGCGCTCCAACGTATCTTCGAGGCCGGATGCGTTGGTCGTTTCGATGGTTCCCCGCAAGGTGAGGATCGAGACGGGGTGGGCGGACCCGGTCCGTTCTTCCGAGATAATCAGCTTTTCCATAATGCCTTTCGGGGTCTTCCTTCCCTTTGCAAGGACTAGTCCAACAACGCTTTGAGAAGAAAGTGAATCCCCTGTCGGTCGTTACCCGCTAGCTTCAGGTTTTTCTCCGCTTTCTTGAACGCCGGATTGCGCTTCAAGGCCTGCCCAAACGCCTCGTGCGCCTTATCGATCATGATCTTGCATTTTGCAGCGTATAGCACCCCCAGATCGTTCTGAATATCGGCGTATCCGGGATTGGCGTCCAGCGCCGATCGTAAGCGATCTATCAGTACGTCGATGTCCGTCTCCGTCAGCTCGTCGGCGCGAAACTTGAGGATCAAGTAGATTTCTAACGAAAGGTCCGGTGTTGCCGCCGTTTCCATCTCGTCGCGAATGCGCACCAGTTTTTCGTAGACGGCGTCGTAGCGATCACTCTCCGCCGCGCGCAGTGCCTCGCGAAACTCCTCCGTGTCGAGCTGCGGCTTGAGCTGGAGGTTGAGATCCAAGAGGCGCTTCATGCGCCCGCGCAGATCGCGCGAAAGCTCGTAGTCCTGCTTGAGCATGACGTTCAGCGACAGGGCGATGGCGAGGTTCAACAGCGCGGTTTGATAATAGCGGTTGAGCTCGAGCGCGCGGTCGAATTCCACCACCGCGTCCTTGCACTTTTCCAGCCGCAGATACGCACGCCCGAGGTCATTGTGCAAGTCGGCATAGCCGGGCGCCAAGTCGATTCCTTTTTGGAAGGAGCGCATGGCTTTGTCGAGGTCGCCCAGGGCCAGCAAGCAGTTGCCCAGGATGGCGTAGCCGCTCGCGTCCTCGAGGCCCAGCTTGATGGAGCGGATCACCTCCGCCATGGCTTCGCGAAAGAGCTTCTGGCGGTACAGTGCCTCGCCCAGCTTCAGGTGCGCGCGTCCGTCGACGTCTTTTTTGAGGCGCTCGCGCAGATCCACCAACGACTCCAGGCGCAAGCGATACACGTCGTGCGCGCGGCGCACCAGCGTGCGCAGTGCCTCCGGCGCCAGGGTGGAGTCGTAGCGCTCGGATTGCCGCGCCAGCAGCGTGCCTTCGTGGAACAGCGAGGTCACTACGCTGCGCTGCGACGGCACCAGGCTGGACTGCACGTAGTAGCGCGTCCCGCTGGAGTCGATCTCACTGCGGTGGTCGTAGGCGTCGATACTCATGTGACGTCGTCTTCCGTCAGCAACGTGATGGCGATGCGGATCAACTCGTCGCGCGAGACGTTGCGCCCGCGCGCGCGCAGGCGCTCGCTCAGCCGGTCCAGGTGTTTCAAGCTAGCCGGCGTCAGGCGCACGTCCACCGCGATCTCCTTGGGGTCGGAGGTCAAGTGGACCTTGCCGCGAATGAGCCTCTCGACCGTGCGCGAAGGGCGGTCTTCCTTGGCGTCCTCGAACGGGTCGCGGCCGAACGATCGTTTGCGGCGGTCAGGCACGAGACAACACTTCCT
>JAICFA010000140.1 GCA_025923935.1 Candidatus Krumholzibacteriia bacterium | reverse complement strand
GTTGTGCGCCGACGCAGACGCAATAGGCCTGCGACCGCGCACTACCTTTTCTCGTACGCCGGGTGCTTCGCCATTGGTGACGGCGACTCCTTCAACAAGCGCATCACTTCCTGAATCGCGCGTTCGAGCTGATTGTCGACGCCCTTCGATAGCTGCGTGTAGTCTTCCTTCACTTCGATATCCGGATCCACCCCGTGTCCCTCGCGGAACCACTTGCCGTCGGGGTCGTACATGCGAAACGTGGGCACGGTCACGCCGCCGCCATCGATCAAGCCCGGCGCACCGGAGATTCCGATCAAGCCGCCCCAGGTGCGCGTTCCGATCAACGGGCCCACGCCCGCCTTGCGGAAATAGTCGGGGAACGCGTCGCCCCCCGATCCGCTCCAGCCGTTGATCAGCATCACCTTCGGGCCGAAGTTCGCCACCGGCGGCCACTGCCACGTGGCACCGTCGCGCACGGCCCAGAACGCGAGCGGCTTGCGGTTCAACAATTCGACGAAACGGTCCGGGATTTGTCCGCCGCCGTTGAAGCGTTCGTCGATGATGAGCCCTTGCTTGTCGAACTGCGCGGCGAATTGACGCACGAGCTCGGTCTGCCCGAATCGCCCGGTGTTGGGGACGAAGACGTAGCCAATCTTGCCGTCGGTCGCGTCCTCGACGCGCTTGCGGTTGGCTTCGACCCATGCGAGATTGCGCAGTCGAAACTCGTCGTCCATGGTTTGCACGAGTACATTGCGCGCGCCGTCCATCGACGGCTTGGAATTGACGGTCAATACGACGGGCTCGTTGGACAGTCCCGTAAACGCCGCCCACGGTGCCTTCGCGGTGTCCAGGGCGCGGCCGTTCACCGCCAGCACGTACTCACCCTCTTTGACATTCACGCCGGACATCTCGAGCGGCGAACGCGCTTCCGCATCCCAGGCGGCGCCGCGGATGATCTTCTGGATGCGATACGCGCCCTTCTCGAGCTCCCAGTCGACGCCGAGGTAGCCGACATTGGCGGCCCATGGATCCTCGAATTGGTCGCCGCCGCCGCGATACGTGTGCGACGACGAAAGCTCCGCGATCAACTCGCCGATCACGAAGTTGACGTCCCAGCGCGTCACCGCATCCTCTAACAACTTGCCGTACTGGGTGCGCATGGCGTTCCAATTCACGCCGTGCATGGCGGGGTCGTAGAAGTAGTCGCGCTCAAAGCGCCACACGTCGTTGAAGATCTGCTTCCACTCCGCGCGCGGCTCGACGGTCATGGAGAGCTCCGCGGTGGGCATCTTGTCTTTGAGCTCTTGGTCTGATTCCACCTTGACGATGTAATACGCATCGTCCTTTTCGACGAGGATCTTTTCGCCGTTGGCGCTGACCTGGTAGAAATCGGCGTCGTCGACAATGGTCTTTTCTTCGCGCTCTTCCAGATCGTAATACATGACCGGATTTTTTTCGTCGCTGGACCCGGTGTTGGGCCGGCGCTGAAATACCAGCTTGCCCTTCACGGCAACCATGCGCCCGAAGTTGCCGGCTTTGGGCGGCAGCAACGACACGCGCGTTTCGAAGCCGTCGAGGGTGATCTTGGTGGCCGCCGGTTCGTCCTTCTTATCTTTCTTACTTCCTTTGTCCTTCTTTTCGTCTTTCTCTTTGTCCTCGTCCTCGCCGTCGACGGAGTCGACGGCGGTGGAATCATCCCGCGGCCCCATCGGCGAGGGAATATCGGGAGTGAGTGTCGCCACCGCGATGCGCGTGCTATTCGGATAGATGAAGGTGGCGTCGACGTCCGAGTACACCGGGACGAACGAGCGATTGGTGGCGAAGAAGAGATACTTGCCTTCCGGATCGAACACTGGCAGCGCGTCGTTGTAGTAGCCCGACGTCACCTGGTGCCGCTTGCCTTCCTTGGTGTCGTACAGCGCGATGGCACCATTTCGATTCGAGAGCTCGCGGCGGTAGGCAAGCCAGCGGCTGTCCGGCGACCAGCTGGGCGCAAAACCCTGCAGCTCGTCTTCGTACATGAACAGTCCCTGGTCGACGTCCATCGTCTTTTTCTTGTCGAGGTCGAAGATGCGCATCTTCATCGCCTGGTCGATGAACGCGACCATTTTCGAGTTGGGCGACCACGTAGGCCGGTAGCGGAAGCCGGGACCGTATGAGGTGAGCTTCTGCTCCGCACCCGGTTTCGCCAAGTCGCGCACGCACAGCTCGTACTCGCCCGACGCGTCGCTCCAATACGCCACCCGCTTGCCGTCGGGCGACCACGCCGGATAACGCTCGGCGGCACCGCTGGTGTTGGTCAAGTCGATCACCGGCCCGTGCTCCTCGGGCACCGAGAACACGTCGCCGCGCGCGCCGAAGAGCGCGCGCTTACCGTCGGGCGCGAGCGAGACCGCATCGATCAAGCTGGTCGCATTCACGGTACGCGGCAAGAGCGTCATCTTGTCGGTGACCACGGTGATTTTGACCGCGTCGTAGCTCCCGTCCTTCAGATTCATCAGGTACAGGACCCCGCCGGCCTCGAACACAATCTCGGACGGCCCGATGGACGGGAAGTGAATGTCGAAGTCGGAGAATTTCGTGATTTGTTTGGTTTGTCCGTCGCGATAGGACCAAATGTTGGAGCGATTTTCCGGCCCGCGATCGGAGAGGAAGTACATGGTGTCTCCGCTCCACATCGGAAACTCGTCGTTGGCCGCATCCGACGTCACGTTGCGCGCCGTCTTTGCACCCAGATCGTACAACCAGATATCCGTCGCCCATCCGCCGCGATAGCGCTTCCACGTGCGGAACGCTTGCGTCTGCGGTGTGTAGGCCACCGTGTTTCCATTCGCGGCGATAGCCGCGAACTCGCCGTATGGAATGACCAACTGTTCCGGCAGGCCTCCCGACGTACCTACCTTGTAGAACTGATTGAAGCGATCCGTCCCCGCGTTCATCGACGACGCGAACAAGAGTGCATCACCCTTCGGGTACCAATCGAGGATGCGATCCTCGCCGCCGTGATAGGTGATGCGCGTCGGCAGCCCGCCCAACGTGGGCACGACATAGACGTCGATATTGCCGTCGTAGTTCGCGCTGTACGCGATGCGCGCTCCGTCGGGAGAAAAATGCGGGAAGACTTCCTGTCCCACCGGCGAGGAAAGCTTCATCGCCGTGCCGCCTTGCTTGGGTACCACCCACAAATCTCCCGCGTACGAGAACACGATGTGCGTCTGCGACACGTCGGGATACTGGAGCATGCGCACATCGACTTGGGCGTGCGCATGGGGAGCAATCACCGATAGGAAAATGGCGAGCACGAGGAGCCGGAAACGAGTCATGATGAAAAATCTCCGCGGGAATAAGTCGAAGAAACTACGCGACATGGGGGATGCCGCATTGTAACACACCGCACATCCGGGCCCCCAGTCCGCGTGTTACAATCCGGTCGTCCCACTTCAGGAGGATACGCAGTGAAACCCTCGATGTTGCTCGCTCTCGCTCTGGTCTTGTTTTCTCTGACCGCGCGCGCCGAAGAACTGACCGTGACCATCAACCTCGCCACCGCGTCCGGCGAAGGGAAGTCGATCGGCACGATCAAAGTGCAAGATACTCCGCACGGCGTGCTGTTCACGCCCAGTCTCTCCGAGCTCCCGCCCGGCTTGCATGGTTTTCATGTGCACGAACACGCGACCTGCGGCCCCGCGGACAAAGACGGCAAGATGACCGCGGCGCACGCGGCCGGCAGCCACTACGACCCGTCGAAGTCGGGCAAGCATCTCGGTCCGTACGCCGACGGACACCTCGGAGACCTTCCGCCCTTGTACGTCGACGCCGACGGCAAGGCGACCTTGCCCGTGTTGGCTCCGCGCCTCAAGGTCGCGGATCTCAAGGGCCACGCACTCATGATCCACGCCGGCGGCGACAATTATTCCGACGAACCCAAGCCACTGGGCGGGGGCGGGGACCGCATCGCGTGTGGAGCTGTGAAGTGAACGCATGAACTGAATCGGGAGGAGCCATGGACTTGACCACCATTTCGGGAACGAAGGTCGTCCGCAGTTCATCAATCATCGTTCCGTCGCTCGTCATCGTCGCGGCGTTCATTACCGCACCACTGGCACAATCGAAAGCGCCCGCGCGCGAAACGCGCGACGATCCACCGGGTGTCGCCGCGACACGCTCCGCGGGTCACTCCGCGGCCCCGGTGGTCTTCGGCCGCTTCACCAGCATCCAAGTCAACGTCGACGCCAACGGCGCCAACATCGTCGGTGATGCCGCCAACGAACCATCGATCGCCGTTCACCCCAACATTCCCATGAAGATCGCCATTGGCTGGCGGCAGTTCGACACCGTGCTGTCGAATTTCCGGCAAGCCGGCTACGGCTATTCGGCGAACGGCGGCGGCACCTGGACATTTCCCGGAAAGCTCGACCCCGGGCAATTCCGCAGCGACCCCGTGCTCGACTACGACTCGCAAGGCAACTTCTACTTCTCCAGCCTACGCGACGACTTCAACAGCATCGTGTTCAAGTCCACCAACGGCGGCGCCACCTGGGGACCACCGGTATTCGCCTACGGCGGTGACAAGCAGTGGATCGCGATCGACCGCACATTTCTTGCCAGCGACGGCAATATCTATCAAGCGTGGAGCACCGCGGCGAATCCGTGGGGGGATAACACCTTCAATCGCTCCATCAACGATGGGGCCTCGTTTCTGACGCCGAGCTTGATGCCGCCGCAACCGATTTGGGGAACACTCGACGTCGCTCCCAACGGGACGCTGTACGTCGTCGGCGTCAACGATTTCGCCTTTGATCAATTCTGGGTGTGCAAGTCGACCAACCCGGGCAGCTTCAGCCCCGCCTTCAGCGCTGTCAATTTTCAGCTGGGTGGGCCGATCGGCTTTAGCGTGGGCCCGAATCCCGGAGGCCTGTTGGGACAGGCGTGGCTCGCGGTCGACAAGTCCGCCGGACCGACGGCGGGCTACATCTATGTGCTTGCCACGGTCTCTCCGCCCGGCGACCCGGCCGACATTCGCTTCGTGCGCAGCACCAACGGCGGTACCACGTGGAGCACGCCCGTGCGCGTCAACGACGACACGCCCGGCAACAACGCGTGGCAGTGGTTCGGCACCATGTCGGTGGCACCCAACGGACGCATCGACGCGGTGTGGAACGACACCCGCAACACCGGCTTGGTGAATCGAAGCCAGCTCTACTATTCGTCCTCGACCGACGGCGGTGCGACCTGGTCGGTGAACGAGGCTGCGAGCCCCGTGTGGGACAGCTTTGTGGGATGGCCCAACCAACAGAAGATCGGCGACTACTACGACATGACCTCCGACTCGACGGGCGCCCACCTCGCCTTTGCCGCGACCTTCAACAACGAGCAGGACGTCTACTACATGCGCATCGGCCAGTCGGCCACCGACGTGGCCGGCCGGGCACCGGAGGGGTATCTTCTCCACGCGAACGAGCCGAATCCATTCAGCGCGTTCACAACGATTCGCTACGATGTCCCGGCCGAAGGAGGTCGCGTGACGTTGTCGGTGTTCGACGTGAACGGTCGCCTGGTGCGCACGCTCGAGAATGGGGTCGTCGCGGGGGGTGGGCGGACGGCGAGTTGGGACGGCAGAGACGCAACGGGTCGGGCGGTTGCCTCCGGCGTTTACTTCTGCCGGTTGCAGGCGGCTGGCGTTTCCCGCAACTTGAAGATGCTTCTAGTTCGGTAGTTGGCGGGAACTTAAACTTAACGTATTCAATGACTTGCGATCCTTTCACGGCCGCAGCGGCAGTGGAGTCGTCATTGGCTGCAATCCAAAGCGACCCTTGACACTTCTTTCTCAATCGAGTACAAATACGTGGTTGCGTTCGACTGCCTGGGGCCGTCGAAGCGACGGAACCCGAAGTGGAGCAATCATGTACGCGATCCTGAAAATCAACGGCCAGCAGTTCAAGGCCACCCCGAACGCCATTCTTCGCGTCCCCAAGATGGACGCCGAGATCGGCAATAAGGTCACCTTCAGCGATGTTCTGCTATGGTCCGACGGCGACAGCACCGTCGTGGGGGCGCCGCTGGTCGAAGGCAAGTCGGTGAAAGGCGAAGTCGTCAAGCACAGCCGCGCCGACAAAATCATCGTGTTCAAGAAGAAACGCCGGAAGGGGTACCGGCGTAAAAACGGTCATCGGCAGTGGTACACCGAGGTTCGCCTCACCGCATTCGGCAGCTAGAGGTAGAGAAACATGGCTCATAAAAAAGGTGTAGGCAGCTCCAAGAACGGTCGCGACAGCCACGGCCAGCGACTCGGTGTAAAGCGTTTCTCCGGCGAGTTCATCACCGCCGGGGCGATCATCGTGCGCCAGCGCGGCACGCGAATTCACCCCGGCCGCAACGTCGGCCGCGGAAAGGACGATACCCTCTTTGCGAAGGTCACCGGTACGGTCAGGTTCGAGACTTTCGGTAAGAACCGCCGCCGCGTCAGCGTCGTCGAAGCGAACTAACGCTCCGAAGCGTCGCTCCCCCGGGCGTACGGCCCCCGCATCTCCATCCTTCGCCATCGTGCTCCCGGCCCGTTTCGGGTCGACCCGCTTTCCCGGCAAGCCCCTCGCACCCATCGCCGGACGTCCCTTGATCGAGTGGGTTTACCAGGGAGCGTCGCGCGTGCGCGGAGCGATGCGCGTGATGGTGGCGACGGACGACGTGCGCATCGCCAGCGCGGTGCGCAGCTTCGGTGGGGAAGTGGTGATGACGCGGGGCGCGCATCAGACCGGCACCGACCGCGTGGCCGAGGTCGCCAAGTCGCTGCGCGCGGACATCGTGGTCAACCTCCAGGGCGACGAGCCCATCTTCGACCCCGGCATGGTGGAAGAGATGATCGCGGTCATGGCGCGCGATCCCGAGATCGACATCGCCACCGCCTGCCATCCCATCCAGGACACGGAATCGCTACAGAGCCCGCACGTGGTCAAGGTCGTGGTCGACCGCCGCGGCCGAGCGCTCTATTTCTCGCGCGCGCCTATTCCCAGCGGGGCGTTGTTCGACGGCGCGCGTGCGTTTCGGCACGTGGGGGTCTACGCGTTTCGCCGCGACGTTCTGGCGCGATTTTCCAAGCTTCCGCGCACGCCGCTCGAGATGGCGGAACAGCTCGAGCAATTGCGCGCGCTGGAGCACGGCATGGCCATCGCGGTGGTGGAAACGCGCCACGCCACGGTGGGTGTGGATGTGCCGGCGGACATAAAAAACGTTGAAAGATTCGTCGAGGAGTCACTAGACTCGACCCACGGCTCGAAGGTGACGTGAACCACATCCGATAACGAGGTCCGAGGCATGAAATACATTTTCATTACCGGCGGTGTGGTCTCGTCTCTCGGCAAAGGCATCGCCGCCGCCTCCATCGGACTCTTGTTGAAGCAGCGCGGACTGCGCGTTGCCCTCCAGAAATTCGATCCCTATCTCAACGTCGACCCCGGGACCATGAGTCCCTTTCAGCACGGCGAAGTCTTCGTCACCGACGACGGCGGCGAGACCGATCTCGATCTCGGCCACTACGAGCGCTTCCTCGACGAGAACCTGACGCGCGACCACAGTGTCACCGCAGGCAAGGTCTACCAGTCGGTCATCGAACGCGAACGCAGCGGCGGCTACCTCGGCAAGACGGTGCAGGTGGTGCCGCACGTCACCGACGAGATCAAGACCCGGATCAAGGCGGTTGGCACCCACGGTGACATCGACGTCATCAT
>JAICFA010000139.1 GCA_025923935.1 Candidatus Krumholzibacteriia bacterium | reverse complement strand
TGAATCGACGCGCGCGCGCGGCCGAGCTCGACGTCACCGCAATTTCCGCCGCCGCCTATCCCGAGGTCCAGCATCTCTACCGCATCATGTCGTGCGGGGCTTCGGTCGGCCGCCGTTACGGACCTATCGTGCTCGCGCGCGAGCCGCTCGCCCTCGCCGACCTGCGCGGACGCCGAGTGGCGGTGCCCGGGCCGCACACCACCGCCTACTTGCTGTTTCGACTGTACGCCGGCACCGACACCGTGCCGGTGATGATGGGCTTCGATCGCGTGATGGAAGCCATCGAAAAACACGACGTCGACGCGGGCATCGTCATCCACGAAGGCCAGCTGACGTGGCCGTCGACGGGTCTGCATTTGCTGCTGGATTTGGGCGAAGCGTGGATGGAGGACACCGGGCTTCCAATTCCGCTCGGTCTCGACGTGGTGCGCCGCGGACTCGGCGACGCCACCATGGACGCGGTGGCGCGTGCTCTCAAGGAGAGCATTCTGCTCGCCCACCGCGACGAAGAGGAAGCGGTCGACTATGCGATGCGTTTCGGCCGCGGGGTGGATCGCGAGACCTGCCGCAAGTTCGTCCGCATGTACGTCAACGCCGACACCGTCGATATGGGCGATGACGGACGGCGCGCCCTCGAAACGCTCTACCAACGCGCCTTTCAGCGCGGACTCCTCGCTAGCCCTCCCAATCTCGACATCCTCTGGGTCTAAAAACGGGCTTTTTCTCCCCAGGATGGCCCTTGACCTTGATGATATCACTTTGATATAGTCATGCTATCTACAACCCAGGAGGTTGTCCATGCTGACACAGGAGAAGGAATACAAACCGCTTAGCGGGTGGTTCATGCTGGTGCTCTTGTTGGCCACCGGCGCCGCTCTGGCCTTTTGGTTTATCGAAATCCTCGACGCCGGCGCGAGCGCGCCGCTCATCATCGTCTGGGCGCTGGCCATCACGATCTGGTCCTTGATGTTGGGCGGCTTTTTCACGCTGCAGCCCAACCTGGCCGCGGTCCTCATTCTCTTCGGCCGTTACGCCGGCACCGCGAAGACCAGCGGGTTTCATTGGGCGAATCCCTTCTTCACCAAGACCAGAATCTCGCTACGCGCGCGCAACCTGAACGCCGAGCGTATCAAGGTGAACGATTCGCGCGGTAACCCCATCGAGATCGCCGCCGTTATCGTGTGGCGGGTGATGAACACGGCGCAGGCCATCTTTGATGTCGACGAGTTCGTCCACTACGTCACCATTCAGAGCGAGTCGGCGCTGCGCCATCTGGCGAGCGCATACCCGTACGACACCACCGAAGACGGGCAGCTTTCGCTGCGCGGCAGCATGGACGAAGTGTCCGAGGCGTTGAAAACGGAGCTGCAGGAGCGCGTGACGCTGGCCGGCGTTCGCATCGACGAAGCCCGTTTGAGCCACCTCGCCTACGCGCCCGAGATCGCGCACGCCATGCTGCAGCGCCAGCAAGCGGAAGCGGTGGTGGCGGCGCGCACGCGCATCGTCGACGGTGCCGTCGGCATGGTGGAGATGGCCCTGGAGCGTCTCGACCGGCATTCCACCGTCAAGCTGGACGAAGAGCGCCGTGCCTCGATGGTGAGCAACTTGCTCGTCGTGTTGTGCGGCGACAAGGCCGCGCACCCGGTCGTCAACACGGGGACTCTGTACTCGTAGAGCGCGATGGCCAGCAGAAAATCATTCTTGGTCCGGCTTCCGGAGGAGTTGCTGGTCGAGCTCAATCGCTGGGCGCGCGACGACCTGCGCAGTGTCAACGGGCAGATCGAATTCATCCTGCGCGAAGCCTTGAAGAAGCGGCGCGGCGTGGTGCTACCGCCCGAGGGCCCGCCGCCGGACGAGCCGGTGAAACCGGCTTGAGAACGCTTACGGGGAGTGCGTGCGGCGTGCCCGGTCGACGGCGGTGCGAATGCGGCGCGCGGATTGTTCCACGTGCGCCAGCGTGAAGCCGTCGGGAAATACTTCGCCGCCGACGCCGACGGCCACGGCACCCGCCGCGAAGTATTCCGCCACCGTCTCGGAGGTGATGCCGTTGGTGGGAACGAGGGGGACGTGGGGCAGCGGACCGCGCACCGCGCGTAGGTAGGCGGCCCCGCCCAGCGCGGCAGCCGGAAATACCTTCACCATGCGGGCGCCGCTCGTATGTGCCGCGAGAATCTCGGTCGGCGTGGAGGTGCCGGGGACGGCGAGCAAGCCCAAGCGGTGCGCTTCTTTCACCACGCCGGCGTCGAACACCGGCGACAACGCGAACCGGCCGCCCGCGTCCGCCACCGCGCGCGCATCGTCGAGCGTGAGCACGGTGCCGCCGCCTACCACGATGTTTTCATCGTGCGCGAGTTGTGCGATCGCATCGAGCGCACCCGGTGTCGTGAGCGTGATCTCCAGCACCGACAACCCGCCGCGCACCGCCGCGCGGCACGCCTCGACGAGCGGCGCGCCGGTCCCCAAACGCACACACAGAAACACGCCGTCCGCGAGGACATCGCGGACGGCGCGTTCGATTTTCTCGTTTGCCGTCGTGGCCAGTGACACGGATTATCCGCCCGCCTCCACCTTCTTTTCGGCTTCCTTCTTGAGATCGTCGTTGGCGTAGATGGCCACTTCGACGCGGCGGTTCTGGGCCTTGCCGGATGCGGTGTCGTTGCTGGCGATGGGCTGCGATTCGCCGTAGCCCATGGTGGTGAAGCGCGACTCCATCACTTGCTGGCCGGCCAAATAGTTCGCCACCGAGCGCGCGCGATTTTCCGACAACGTCAGGTTGTGTTCTTCGGTGCCGTCAGAGTCGGCGTGACCTTCGATGAGAATCTCGGTGTCGTCATATTTGTTCAGGATGACGGCGAGATTGGTCAGGTTCGTCTTGCTGGCCGGTTTCAACGCGGCCTTGTCGACATCGAACAACAATCCCGAGTCGAAGGTGATCTTGATGCCTTCGCCGATGCGCTCCACTTTGGCGCCCTCGAGATCGCGCTGGATTTCCTCGGCCTGCTTGTCCATGTAGTGGCCGATGTATGCGCCGGCTGCACCGCCCACGGCCGCGCCGATGATGGCGCCGACCGCGGTATTGCCGGACTGATGGCCGATGACGCCGCCGATTACACCGCCCGCAGCCGCGCCGACTCCGGCGCCCTTCTTGGTATTACTCATGCCGCAGCTCAGATTGAGTGCTGCGAGCGCGATGACCAACGTGCAAATGGCTAGCTTCTTCATGATTCCTCCGTAGTCGTGAAAAAAGAGGCTCAGGCCCGGACCATAACACCCAAGCGTGGGCCTTGCAACGATTTGCGAGGGGGCTCGGTAAACGAACTTACAAGCGCGTAAGCTAGAACCAGAGGTGCATTTGCAAGAATAGGTCCGTATCGTCGCCCTCTTCGGTGGCGACGTCGAGGTGGCGTATGCGGCCGTCCAAGGTGACACCTGGAATGATGACGATCTGGCCGCCGAGCTGATACCGCCCGGAGTGATCGTCGATCACGTCGCGATCGGGGTCGGCCCAATCATACGCCGCGAGCACCGTGAAACCGTTCTTCAACGACCAATCGAGCTCCGCGTACCACACCAGCTTGTCGGCTTCGCGCCCACTCGCGCGCTGCACCGTTCCGATGTCGATCTCCCCTTGCAGGTATAACGGGAGCTTTTCCGAATAGAACCACGGGTTGAGCGAGCCATACAGCCCGTAGGTGTCGGTGTCGCCACCTTCGTCGAGAGGACGCCGTCGCGCCATCGCACTCGCTCCCACCGACCAACCGAGGTCGCGCCAGCCGAGATTGAACGCGGTGCCCCAGCCGTCGTCGACGTCGAAAATGTCCCATTGATCGGGAATCTCGAACTTCGATTTCATTTTGAAGTAGGACGCGTGCAGGAACGGATAGCTCGCCACCGCGCCCACTTCGACGCCGAGCACGCGCGACTCGGGCAGCGAGGTATCCAGCTCGAATTCGCGCCGCGTGCGCGTGGTGTGGTCGTCCAGCTTGAGCCCGAAGGACGGCACGAAGCGCCCCGCCTTGGCGTAAGCCTGGTAGGGCCATTCGCTGGTCATCGCGAACAGCTCACGGAAGTAGGGCGTGTGCGAATCGTCGAAGGTGTCGGAATAGCCGCTCGATTGCCCGCGGGCGCCAACATTCATGAGCGCGGTGACGTGGTGCATGGGATGCAGCGCCATACCGACGTCCATCTGCATCGGGAACATGAGCAGCTCTTCGCCGGCGATTAGCGTCGCGAAGCGAAAATCGCCGCCGATGCGAAACACGGGGTCGGGGTTGAGCGTGTGGTAGCGCCCGGCGAACGGGGCGTTCGGGCTTTCGCCCTTGGGCAGCCCCCATGCCCACTTGTCATTCAGCGAGTCGCGATACGCCGGCACGTCGTCGATCGACGCGGGGCCGACGGGCAAGAAGTCGTCGTACGGTGTGGCCTTGTCGTGCCGGCCGAAAAGATTGCGGTCCCAATCGTCGTACGGCCGCGGGCTGGTGGCGATGATAGGGAGCGTGGAGCGGCCGAAGTAACGACCCGCGGTCGTTCGCATTCCGCCACCGGCCGGATCGACGTGGCACGTTTGACACGACATGTTCTTCTTGCGGTGCGCAAACGAAGGCGTCTCCCAATCGGGCAGGATGTGGCAGCTGTCGCAGGTGCGCCCCGCGCTGGCGCTGTATTGCGGCACCGCGCGCGCGATCCCATAGGCAATGGGTGCGGCCACCACCAGCGCGCCCGCGAACCACCACGCGCGCGTCAGGGATTGCACGGTGCAGCCGCTCCGTTGTCGATCCATCGGCGAATGGTGAGTTTTTGCTCGCTGGTGAGCCTGGGCATGGCACCGGGCGGCATCAAGTTTTCTTCGATCTGCTCCAGAATATCGTCGCGCAACGCAACGATCTCGACGCAGTCGGTTAAATCGGGCGAGTCGTCGGCCACAATACGCGTCTTGGTACCCGGCGCGATACCGTAACCACCGTCGTCGTCATCGTCGTCGTCGTCATCTCCGCCGTTATCGTGGCACGACACGCAGTTGTTGTGCAGGATGGCGAAGACTTGGTCGTAGATGGGATCTTCGGAGACCGCTTGGGGGTCGACTTGATCCAGCGGCAAGTCGCCGGAACCTCCGCAGCCAATACTCAGCGCGGCTACAACGAGTACGAGGATGAACCACTCGCGCCGCAGATGCATGGCCGTGCTACCAGTCGAGCACGATGGCGAAGATGAGCGGCGCGACGATGGTGGCGTCAGATTCGATCACGAAGCGGGGTGTGTCGACTTCGAGCTTGCCCCAGGTGATCTTCTCGTTGGGTACCGCTCCCGAATAGGAGCCGTAGCTCGTGGTGGAGTCGCTGATTTGGCAAAAGTAACCCCACACGCGCGTCTCGCGGCGCAGGTCCTGATGAATCATGGGGACGACACAAATGGGAAAGTCACCCGCGATGCCGCCACCGATCTGGAAGAAACCAATCGATGACTTGGCTGCCGTCGACTGGTACCAGTTGGCCAAGTCCACCATGTACTCGACGCCCGAGCGCATGCTGCCGGGATTCTTGACGTCGCCGCGAATCATCGACGCGGCGAACATGTTGCCCAGTGTCGAATCTTCCCAGCCGGGCACGACCATGGGCAGATTCTTCTGCGCCGCCGCCATGATCCACGAGTCCTTGGGATCGATCTGGTAATGCTTCTCGAGCGCGCCCGAGCGGAGCACCTTGAAGATGTACTCGTGGGGGAAGTAGCGCTCGCCTTTCTTGTCGGCGCGCATCCACTCCTCCAGCACCACGGCCTCGAGACGGCGCATCGCCTCTTCCTCGGGAATGCAGGTGTCGGTGACGCGGTTGAGGTGGCGGTCCAGCAGCCGCTTCTCGTCGTGCGGCGTCAGGTCGCGATAGTGCGGGATACGCTCGTAGAAATCGTGTGCGATGAGATTGTAGACGTCTTCCTCGAGATTGGCGCCGGTGCACGAGATGGCGTGCACCTTGTCGCGCCGGATCATCTCGGCCAGCGAGAGGCCGAGCTCGGCGGTGCTCATCGCCCCCGCGATCGTCATCATCATCTTTCCGCCGCCGTCCAGATGGCGGGTGTACGCGTCCGCGGCGTCGATCAGCGCGGCAGCGTTGAAATGACGGAA
The DNA here is from genome assembly GCA_025923935.1 of Candidatus Krumholzibacteriia bacterium. Lineage (GTDB taxonomy): Bacteria > Krumholzibacteriota > Krumholzibacteriia > WVZY01 > JAKEHA01 > JAKEHA01. The sequence continues at coordinate 1,690 of JAICFA010000139.1, read as the reverse complement.
GTGATGGCGAAGGTACGTGCTGACCGGAGCTTTCGTCGTCATGCCCGCCTTGCCGGAAACCACACCGACCTGCGACTTCATAACGTGAATACTAGCATGCGAGTCCGCGTCTGCCAACCCCGCACGGGCCGCCTACGCCTCGGTGCCGGCGAGCCACCGCGTCGCTTCGGTGCGGCTGCGAAACACGCGCACGGCGAAGGGCATCGAGTGGGCGCTCATCTCGAACAGCGTCGACAACCCGAAGTCGGGGCTGCCGGACACCAAAATGGCAACGCGGTAGTCGCGTCCGCGGTCGCCTTGGCGCGAGCTGACCATGTCGAGCAGACCGGGGATTTCTTGCATGCGCACACCGATGGACGCGTTGCGCAGGTCCCACAGCGCGTTGATTCCCGGGCTGAAACGCGGGTCGGCGATCATGCCTTGGAATGCGCCGCGTACGTCGTCGGAGCCGACCGTACCGCTGCACTGAAATGTCACAAGCTTATGCTCGGGTTCGATTTGTATGGCGACGGGCATAGTCCTCCCCATTCGAGTCTGCAAGCGATTCTTGCAGCTCATCGATGTCGTCGAGCAGTCGTACGAAGCGAAGTCCGAAGTCCGTCAATCGGTACTCGACGCGCGGCGGAATCTCTCCGTAGCTGGTCCGCTCGAGAATTTGGAATCGCACCATCTTGCGAAGGCGCTCGTTGAGCACTTTGGTCGATATGCCGGTGCAGGCTCGTTCGAGCTCGCCGGGGCGGTGGACGCCGCGGCGAATCGCGCCGAGCACGGAGAGCGACCATTTGCATCCGACGATGCTTTCGACCATCTCCGCAACCGACGTCTCTTTCGTAATTCGCACCATTCGGTAAGTACCGTTCTGGAAAGTGCTCGCTTGTCGGGTCGGTGGAACGCCGTCATTTTATCGCAAGCCCGGCGGCGGCGCAAATCCACGCCGCTAGGCGCCCCCTTACGCAGGAGTGTAGCGACGATGAAACACGTACTGGTGATCGCTGCGTTGGTGGCGGCTGCCGGCTCGGCGGCCGCCCTGAAGAACGAGCCCGTGGGCTATCCGGAGGGATACCGCCACTGGACGCACGTCAAATCGATGGTGATTCTTCCCGGTCATCCGCTCGAGAACCCGTTCGCCGGCATCCACCACATCTACGCGAACGACCCGGCGATGGACGGACTCAAGCGCGGCGCGTACCGCGACGGCTCGGTGTTCGTGTTCGACTTGCTCGAGTACGCGGAGGCGGATCATGCCGGCGCCGAGGGCGCGCGCAAACTGATCGGCGTGATGAAGAAAGACGCGAAGCAATTCGCCGCCACGGGCGGTTGGGGCTTCGCAGGCTTCAAGGGCGACAGCCGAACCGAGCGATTGGTGACCGACGCCGGCGCCGGCTGCTTCGCGTGTCATGCGTCGCAGAAAGACCGCGACTATGTGTTCAGCGCGATGCGTCCGTAACGCCTAGCGTCTCGACTCGGCCTTGCTGAGCTTGGCCGCAAATCGGCCGGGGCCGGTGAAGAACAGACCCAAATAGACCAGCATGTAGACGAGAGCCTTCTCGGCTCCCGACCAACCAGAGCTTGGATTGTCGGCCGGAAGGTTGAGATGCATCAGGCCGGCGACGAACATGTTGAAGGCCAGCATGAGTGTTGCGAAGCGGAACAAGGGCCCAAGCAAGATGAGGATCGAACCTACCGACTC
>JAICFA010000138.1 GCA_025923935.1 Candidatus Krumholzibacteriia bacterium | reverse complement strand
GACGAGAACCGCTACTTCCAAAACGGCCGCCCCATCCGCAAGGACGAGCGCGACCGTGAGGAAAAGGGCTCGCCTTGATTCGCTGCGGAGCGTGTGCTACAAGGTGCCGATGATCCCGTTCCATATTCCTGCGCGCGTCCGCGCCTACGCGGCGCTGTTGGCGGCGTTTGCCATCGTGGCGTGTAGCTCGGACCCGCCTTCGCCGTTGGGCTCCGACAACGACCTCGCGTCGAGCACGCCGGGTGTGGTTTTCGACGACACGCTCGACCTCGACGGCGACACCGTGCTGGTGTACCACACCGCACTTGCCAACGATACCGTGCTCGAGTTCGGCCGTCCCAGTGCGGTGCCGCCGGTGCCGGAGTACCAGCGCGCGATGGTGCTGCAAATCGACTGGGCCGGTGCCTCCAACGACGCGGCCAAGACGGTGCTGAGTGCGGTGCTGCGCTTGACCGCCGACGACGTCGACGGGGCGTTCCCGGCGCGCTTCTATCAATTGAGCGAACCCTACGCGGAAGGCGATTCGCTGCCGTCTCTGGACACACTCGCGGTGATCGTCGACCCCACCAACGGTAGCGCCGACCGCACGCTGCAAACCCTCCCGCGCGAGTATCCGTTGCCGCCGGCGCTGGTGCAGGGATGGGTGCGCGACGAGGCCGATCGCAACGCCATCGCTATTCTTTATCCGGACGATGTCAACGACCGCATCGCCACCTTCAAGGCGCTGGAAGCGGCGCGCGACCGGCCGCAGCTCATCGTGCAATACGTGGGCGGTACCTCGTCGATCTTTCGTATCAACGCGGACGCCAGCTTCGTGCGTCCCGCGGCGAACACGTCGCATCTCGTCATCTCGGACGGCTACGTGCGCCGCATCCATTTCAAGCTGCCGCTCGACCGGCTGACCGACCGCTCTGCCGTGCACAGCGCGCGCGTGCGCTTGCATATCGTTCCGGGATCGACGCTGGGGACGTCGCCCAACTTGATCGTCTTCATTCCCAAGAGCAGCAACCCCACCAGCGTGGACTTCACGCAGGGCCAGCTGGTCACCACGGTGAAATACCAAGCGAGCGCCGACTACATGGAGTTCACCGCGACCAACGCCATCGCCCTCATGCTGCAGGGAACGTTGGACAACAACGGCTTCGTCGTGCGCTACGACGCGGAGAACTCGAAGCTGCGCCAGGTGGAGTTCTACGGCTCCGACGCGCCGGACAGCTTGCGGCCGCGCCTGTTGATCACGTCGTCGACACCGGCCGACTTCGACCCGGACGACACACCATGAGCGCGCGCGCGAGAGTATTGTTCGTGATGGCGATCGCGGGTACGGTCGCGCATGTTCCGGCGGCGCGCGCGGACTCCGTCTTCGGGATGCACTTGCTGGGCGAGCGCATCGAGGCGGTCGACGCGCGCGTGGCGGCGCTGGGCGGCTTCGTGCAGATCGTGGACGATTCGCTGGGGCTCATGCAATTCAACCCGGCCATGCTGGCGTTTTCCAAGCGCGTCGCGTTCGGCGCGGCCGGCTATGTGACCAGCGACGCAAACCAATCCGCCGAGCTCGAGCGCAACATCGTGGCGACGAAATTCTCCTCGCTGATGTTCGCGTTCCCGCTCTTCAAGCGCACGCTGACGGCGTCGGTAGGATATCGCGGGCACTACGACCCCGATTTCGACTACAGCGTCCCGGGCACGACGACGTCGGGGGAGGCCTACAACGACGTCTTCGAGCGCACCGGCGGCACGTGGGGTGTTCCCATTACCATCGCCGCCGACCTGGGTCGCTACGCCAAGATCGGCGGCTCGATTTCACTCGAGCGCGGCACCATCGAGAACCGGTGGCTGACCGACTTCACCGGCGAGAACACCGTTGACGCCACCAGCACGCAAATTCGCCAAGTGAGTGCCACCGGATTCGGCGGAGGAATCGTGGTGCGCCCGATCACGGGAGTGGGACTCGGCCTCGCCTTCGAAAGCGAGCTCGATTACGACGTCGAGACGTCCGAGTCGTTCACCAACACCGCAGCCGACACGTCCTACGACGAGTCGATGGTACAGCCGGCGCGTTGGATCGTGTCGGCGGCGTGGCGCGCCGCGCGCGGTATCACCGTGTACGGGGGGGCATCGTATTCGGACTTTACGAAGTTTGAAGGGCTTTCGTTTCCTACCGACCGCCTGACGGAAGAGATGGTAGCCGCACTCGGCGTCGAGTACCGCATCCGTGGGTCGCGTTTTCCCATTCGGCTCTCCGGACGTTACGAGAAGCTGCCCTATACGCTCCCCGACGGCGAAGAGATCACGCGCGTGTCCTTTGCACTCGGGAGCGGATTGCTGTTCCGCACCGGCCGCGGTAAACTCGACGCGGCAGTCCAGTTCGGAAAAATCGGATCGGTCGACACCAACACCTACGAGGACCGGCAAGTCCGGTTCTACATCAGCATCACCGGCTCGGAATCATGGTCTACCAAGCGCGAAACTCGCTACTAATCCGCGGTGGCCTGGTGGCACTGGTGGCGTGCGGGCTGGCCTGCGCGAAGAACGCCAAGGAGCCACCGGCAGTTACCAAGGAGCCGTCGGCAGTCTCGTTGAACGAGCAAATGGTCGGCATGACCGACGTCCAACGGATCGCGTTCCTGCGCGATCTCGACGCCAAACAATCCGGCGACGCCAAAGTCGCGTTTCAGCTCGGCAACACCTATTATTCTTTGGGCACGGGATCGCTCGGCCACGACGACCACCTGGCGCGCGCCTATTACGACAGCGCGGTCGTCGAGTACAAGAGAGCGATCGACCGGGATTCGACCTACTCGAAGGCGTACGTCAACATGGGGCTGGCCTACGAGGCCGGCGGCAAGAAGCCCGACGCGCGCCGCGTGCTGCAGCAGGCGGTCGCGGTCAATCCCAACGACGTGCTCGCCCATTGCCACCTGGGACAGCTGGAGCAGAGCTACGGCAACTACGCGGACGCAGTGAAGCTATATCAACGCGCGCTCGCGCTCGACCCGAACAGCGCCCAGGCTCACTACAATCTTGGACTCGCGTTTGCGGAGAACAGAGTGTTTCGCGAAGCCATGATCGAGTGGGAAAAAGTGATGGCACTCGATCCCGGCGGCGAGCTGGGACGGACGGCGGCGGAAAACGTACGCATGATCAAGCAATACGTGGAAGCGGAGAACACCACGCCATGAAGGGCGAATACCTTCATATCGGCACCTCCGAAAACCGGAGCGTCTTGCTCGCCATGAGCGGTGGGGTGGATTCGGCGGTGTCGGCGCTCACCCTGTTGGAGGCCGGCCACCGCGTCGTGGGCTTGACCATGAAGAATTACTGCTACGGCGACTTCGACGCCGCGGTGCCCGAGCGCAGCTGCTGCTCGACCGAGGCCATCGACGATGCGCGCGCCGTGTGCCAACGCATCGGTATTCGCCACATGGTGGTGAGCACCGAAGAGCTCTTCGGCCGTGAAGTGTATCGCAACTTCATCGACGAGTACGCGCGTGCGCGCACGCCCAATCCGTGCGTACGCTGCAACTCCATTGTGCGCTTCGAGACGTTGGTGCAGTGGGCCGACCACATGGGCTTCGACGCCGTCGCCACCGGGCACTACGCGCGCGTGTTCCGCTCCGACCAAGGGCGGCATTACGTGGCCCGCTCGACGTCGCGTGCCAAGGACCAGTCGTACTTTCTGTCCGCGCTCGATCCGGCGTTTTTGCCGCGCGTGGTGTTCCCGCTCGGCGACCGCGAAAAGGAAGATGTGCGCGCACACGCGCGCGACGGCGGCTTGCGCGTCGCGGACAAGCCCGATAGCCAAGAGGTGTGCTTCATCGCCACGCGTACCTTGAAAGAATTCCTCGAGGGCAAAGTCGCGATGGTTCCCGGGGATGTGGTCAACGTCGCCGGTGACGTGGTGGGCCACCATCCGGGGCTCGCTACCTACACCATCGGCCAGCGGCGCGGTTTGGGTATTGCGGGCGGGAAGCCGCAGTACGTAGTGGCACTGGACGCCGACAGCAACACCGTGGTCCTGGGCGACGACGACGACTTGTACCAGCGCGAGCTCGCGTGCGAGCTGGCGTGGCTCGACGAGTCCGCGGCGGCATCCGCGGGTACACTCGCCGCGCAGATCCGTTCACGCCACGACGCCCAGCCCGCGCGCATCGTCTCCGTCGCCGGTCGCAGCGCGCGCGTCGCGTTCGCTACTCCGCAGCGCGCCCTCGCACCGGGCCAGACCATCGCCTTCTACGACGGCGACGTAGTGGTCGGCGCCGGTGTCATCTCCGCGCCGGGGCCGGCTTAGGCGGCACCGTGCTGCGGCGCGCGCTCGCTACCGTCGCGCTCCTCGCCATCGCGGCCGTTGCGTTTGCCGCTCCCTCCGACGGGACGCAGACGCGGGTGCTCGATCCCTATCCCGTCACCATCCGTTACGAGCCGCGCTACGGGCGCGTGGCCGAGCGCGTGGACGCCGTCGCACGTGACAATCTGCCGCGGCTCATGTCCGAGCTCGGACTCACCCAGCTCGATCCCATCGAGATCGTCGTGACCGCGCACGCGCGCGAGTACGATGCATCGCTCTCGGGCGAGCTTCCCAATTGGGGCGTTGCCTTCGCCATCTTGGAAGAGCAGCGCATTCTCGTGGACGTGCAGCGCGCCACGCGCGCCTACAATTCGCTCGACGAAGTCGTGCCGCACGAGCTGTCGCACTTGTTGGTGCGGCAAAGAGTCCCGCACGCGCGTTTGCCCATTTGGTTCTCCGAGGGCCTGGCGCAGTGGCAAGCGCGCGAGTGGTCACTGGTGGATTCGTGGGAGCTCATGCAGGGCGTGTGGACGGGGAGTGCCCCGCGCATCGAGGACCTCGGCCGCGACTATCCGGCGGATCAGACGAGGGCGCAGAGTGCGTACCGGATCTCGTACGCCGCCTTCACCGACCTCTTCAACGGTCTCGGCTTCCAGGTGTTGCCTGCCTTGCTGGCTTCGGTGGAAGCGAAGGGAAGCTTCAGCGAAGGGTTCTTCGCCTTCTTCGGTTTCACCACCGCCGACTACGCCGCGTATTTCCACGATGAGATCGAGCGCCGCTACAAGAGCAAGGCGTTCGCCTTCCAGAGCGGGCCGCTGTTCGGCTTCGCCGCGCTGGTTTTCATCGCCATGATCGTGCGCTACACGATCAAGCGCCGTCGAAAATATCAGCAGTTGGAAGAGTGAGAAGAATTATGGCAGGGAAACGGGTGGCGTCTAGCGGGCGCCCACAAGCGAGGGACTACTAGCGCGTAGTCGCGGTGGACCGAGCGCAGTGGGCTGCTAGACGACAGGACCCGTTTCCTCGCCATGAGCGCCACCCATTTCTTCGCGATAATTAGTTCAACCAGTTCTTGGGGAGCTCGACTGTCACGCGGGTGAGGGTATCGGCGTCGGAGTCGACGCGGATATCGCCCTCGTGGGCGCGTACGATGCGGCGTGCGATCGCCATGCCGAGACCCAAACGCATGCACTCGTTCTCGAGCTCGCTGTAGGTGACGCCGTTGTCGGGGGTGGGCTTGGGTACGCGGCGCCCCGAGAGGTTACCGCGGTGCTCGATTTCCAGGCGCACCGACTCGCCCGAGGGATACGCTTTCACCACGATAGCACCCTGCGAACGATCCTGATCGCAGGCTTCGCGCACCAGAGTCGACACCAGCAATTCCAAGCGCTCACGGTCCCAGTTGCCTTCCACCGGCTTTTCCGCGACGAGATCGATGGTGCGCCCGGTCGACCGGGTGAGCGAGCGCACCACACGCCGGCACACGTCGGTCAGGTCGGTGCGCGTGCGCGCGATGGGCGTGTCTTTGCCGAGGCAGATGCGCAAGAAGTGCAGCAAATGCGAGACGGTGAGGTCCATGCGCTGCACCACATTGAGGATGCGCCCCGCGTGCTCGGCAGTTTCTTCGTCGCGCGCCTGGCCGCTCAGCAAGGTGCCGGTCAGGTACATGGCACTGATGGGATTGCGCAGGTCGTGGCCCAGCATGTCGACGAAACGGTCGCTGAACAGCACGGTATCGATCTCCGCCGACCCGGCCGCAGGAGCGCTCGCCGGCGCGGCAGCAGGTTCGCGCCACTCGTCGTGGGGACTCGTCGTGCGGTAGCGATCGACGGTGGTCAGCAGCACGTCGGGGTCGGTCGGTTTGTACAGGACTTGATCGACGTCGATGGGACGATGATGGCGCGTCGCCGTCATAACCACCACCGGGATGCCAGAAAGCGCGTCGTCGCGGCGCTGTGCCTCGCGAAACTCCCACCCGTCCATGCGCGGCATCATGAGGTCGAGCACGATGAGGTCGGGTTTGCGATGGCTGCCGCGCAAGAGTGCGAGCGCCTCCTCGCCGTCTTCCGCGCACACTACGGAATATTTCGCCGCCGCCAACAGTTCGACCAGGCTGTCGCGCAGATCGTCCTCGTCGTCGACCACCATGACGGTGAAAGGACGCGGCTTTGCCTCCCGCCGCGAGGGAGCCGATGCCGATTTGCGTGTCATCGGTGCAACCACATCCGCAGCGTTGCCAACAGCTGCTCGGTGTTGACGGGCTTGGCCAAGTAGTCGGAAGCACCCGCGTCGATGCACTTCTCGCGGTCGCCCTTCATCGCCTTGGCGGTGAGCGCCACAATCGGCAAGCGCCGCAACGCCGGATCCTTGCGGATGAGCTTGATGGTCTCGTAGCCGTCCATCTCGGGCATCATGATGTCCATCAGGGCGACCGCGATGTCGGGCGAGTTCTTGAGGGTATTGATCGCTTCGCGCCCGTTTTGCGCCGCGATGACCTTCATGTCGTGGCGCTCCAGCACACTGCCCAGCGCGAAAATATTGCGCACGTCGTCGTCGACGATGAGCACCTTGCGGCCGCGCAGCTCTTCATCGGAGCGGTGGAGCTTTTCCAGCATGTGTTGCTTGTGGGCCGGCAAGTCGGTGATGACGCGGTGCAGGAAGAGCGCGGTTTCGTCGAGCAAGCGCTCGGGCGACTCCACCCCCTTGATCACCACTTTGCGCGCTAGCTCTTGCAGCTGAGCATCCTGCTGGGGCGAAAGCTCCTTGCCGGTGAATACCACGATGGGCAGGTCGCGCAGCTCGGCGTTCTCGCGAATGCGGTCGAGCACCTCGAAGCCGGAGATGTCGGGCAGACGAAGGTCGAGCACCACGCAGTCGACGTCCTCCTCGTGCAGAATCGCCAGTGCTTCCGCGCCCGTGCGCGCGGCGAGAATCTCGATGTCACTGTGACCGAGGAGCTCGGAAATACCCAGCTGCTCGGCGGCGTCGTCCTCGACCACGAGCAAGCGCTTCTTGCGCGGAACCGCGTACTCTTTGATACGCGAGAAGGCGATTTCCAATGCTTCCGTCGTCGCCGGCTTGGTGATGAACGAGAAGGCACCGCGCTGCAAACCGGTCTGGCGGTTTTCGTCGAGTGTGATGATCTGCACCGGAATGTGGCGCAACGCCGGATCCTGCTTGAGATGGCTCAATACCGTCCAGCCCAGCATGTCGGGGAGGAACACGTCGAGCGAGATGGCCGTGGGCTTGAACTCGCGCGCCAGCTCCAACGCTTCGCTGCCGTGGTTGGCGACCAGCACCTTGAAACCGCGATCGCGCGCCAGGTCGACCAGCACGCGGGCGTAGTGAGGATCGTCCTCGACGATGAGCAGGCTGGTGTCGCCCGGCTGGAGCAGCGAGCGATCGTCGGGGACGCGCTCGGGGGTCGCATCGGCGACGCGTAAGATGGGTGAGACAGCGGCGGGCGCCGGCGCGCGCGACGACTCCGGATACGGAGCCGAAGGCCCGGCGTAGCGCAGTGGCAGGTACAGCGTGAACGTACTGCCCACGCCGGCGGCACTGCGCAATTGAATCTCGCCGCCGAG
>JAICFA010000137.1 GCA_025923935.1 Candidatus Krumholzibacteriia bacterium | reverse complement strand
TCGTGACGGCGATCATGGCGGAGTCTTCGTGTTCGGTGCCCCAACGGCGCTCCAAAATGTAGTGTATAATCTGGGCGCGCTCGCTTTGAGAAGTCCGCAGTGCCTTTCACCCCGAGGATGGCGGTTTCATGACCTCAATGCGCATGGCAAAGTCCCTCTTCTCCCTATCATTGCTCTTGATCCTGGCTCCGCTGGTCGCGCGCGCCGACTGTCCAGAAGCTACGCCGTATGCCCACTTCGACCTTCGGACCAACGGCAACCCATGCAACATCAGCACGGGGCCGTTCCCGGTGGTCCAAGTCGAGGTCGTCGCGATCACGAATCCAGCCGGCAAGGTGCGGATCACGGTTCCGAATCCTCCGATTGGCGAGGTGCTCGGCGAGACATGGAATTTCCCATACACCGGCGACCGGATCAACGGCATGGAGCTGAACCTCGGATGCGCCGGCCCCACCATCGTTGTTCTCGGAACCCTCACCGTCTTGTTCACCACGCCGGCCCAGTGCGAATTTTGGACGATCGGTGCGGGCAGTGAAGTCGAGGACTGTGACGGCGACGTACAACTTTCCGACGTGCTCCCATCCCAAATTGGCAACGGCTGCGGCGCGTGCTTCCAGAACTGCATGGGATTGGCACCTTACAACCTGTACCCGCCGGATGGCGCGGCTGCAGTACCCGTCGACGTCGAGTTCACGTGGGAGGGCAGCTGGGGCTTTCAGCTCCAGAATTGTTCCGTTCGCATCGGAACCACGCCGGACTGCAGCGACGCGCTGGTCGCCACCGTCCCATGCGACGGCGGAGACGGCATCGTGCTCGACTTCTTACAACCGGGAACCACGTACTACTGGCAGGCGTCGTGGATTTCATTGGGCGGCGGCTGCAGCAGTGGATATTTCGGCGTTTCGCCGGTGCAATCATTCACCACAGAAGGACCGTTGGCTGTCGAACCGACCACTTGGGGTCGTATAAAGGCCATCTATCGCGACTAACCCACGACTCTAGAGCACCATAGTTCCTTCCCACGCGAAGGGAGCAGACATGCACGCACTGCGCATGGTCATGGTTTCCACCATCCTAGTACTTGCAACGGGCGCTCTCGCCGGCGACAACCACCGACCGGATGCCAGCCCCATCATATCCGGAACCAACATTGACCTCGTCGATGTGATCGAAAGCGGACTCGTTTATTCCGTGACGGCATCGGATCCGTACGTGTATGCGGCCTTCGGTCGCATGCTGGCGGTGCTCGACGTTTCCACTCCGGGTAGCGCAACCCGCGTCGGCTCGGCGGTGCTGCCGAGCACGGCCTTCGACATGGAGTTGAACGGCGACTACCTCTATTGCTACTGCTCTCAGAGTGTCGTGATCGTCGACGTGTTGTTCCCGTCGGCGCCCAAACTGGCGGGATCGTTCGCGGTTCTCGGCGATCGTCTCGATGTCGATGGGGGCCGCCTCTACGTCGAACACAACTCGACGCTGCGAATCTATGACCTCGCGGATCCGATCGCACCGTCCCTCTTGGGAACGAGCGTTGCCTCCTTGGGACAGGAGTTCGAGGCACAAAACGGTTACGTGGTGTCGTCCTACAACGGTCCGGGTGGCAGCGTCAAAGTGTTCGACGCCACCAATCCCGCCAATCCGGTTCTCGTGGGAAGCCTTCCCATCACCAACGGCACCGACGACGTCGACCTCGCATGGCCGTACGCGTACGCGGTGAATGCGTCGCCCCTGGCGGGTCGCGGTCTTCACATTGTCAACATTACCAACCCGGCCCTGCCGACCGAGGTGGGCTACTACGCGAGCGGTCCCGCCTTCGAAGACCTGTTCGATGATGTCGCCGTCAACGGCAACCGCGCGTACGTCGCGGGTGGCGCTTTTCCTCTAACGATCTTCGACGTGTCGAACCCCGCACTTCCCATCCGCCTGGCCCCGGTGGGTATATGTCAGGATGCCTTCGACCGAACCATCATGGTTAGCGGCAGATTGGGAGTGATTCGCAGCGACCGCATGGTGTGCGTGTTGGATTGCTCGAACCCGTCGTCGCCCATCCCGCTCGCGAGCTACGAAGCATTGCCGTCGCTCGGCGGGTTGGCGCTGTCGCCAACGCACCTGGTCATGTCCGCTCCCGACGGCAGCTTGGCCCTGGTCAATCGCAACGACACCCAGGAGCGCTGGTTCTATTGGGGAGACCTCGAGGACGTCAACTCCTACGCCGCCGGTGTCAAAGACGGCTACGCGTACACTCTCAATTCCTCGTTGGTGATTGGGACCACCAGCTTCACCGCGTTCGATATTTCGAATCCCATTTTTCCGTCACCCGTGGGCGGAGTCGGCGTCGGGGGTTTTCCCAGCGATTTCGCCTTGGGGTCCAATCGCGCTTATACGTGGAGTTTTAGCCAACTCGTCGCGATCAACATTTCCGACCCGACGAATCCCTCCATCGCGGGACAAGCCTCGACTCCTATTCTTCCCAAGTTCGCGGCGGCGGAGCCGTACGTGTACGGTGTGACCGCCAACAACGGCCTCGTGGTTTTCAACGTCTCGAATCCGACTCCCGTCCAAGTCGGCGCCGGACTTTCTGAGGCAGCAATTGGCGGAGAGCCGCTGAGCGTGGCCGCTGCGGGCAGCCATGCCTACATCGTCGCGGGCGGTGGGAGCGGCGGCCTGCGCGTCGTGGATGTGTCCAACCCGCTTGCACCCGCCATTGTTGGAGACGTGCCGGTGGCATGCCCGACGGGCGGACCCAACGCGGTGACCGTGTTCGAGGCGTTTGCGTACTTCTACACGCCCGATGGGGTGCTGCGCGTGGCGAACGTATCCAATCCGTCGCTTCCGGTCGAGATCGCCAGCATTCCCGTGGCCGATCTGAGCTCGTTGAGTGTCTCCCCGCCGTTCGTGTATGCGCTGGGATTTGGTGGCCATGTCGTCCAGTTTGAAACCGACCTCGCGACCGGCATCGATACGCGACCACACGCCTCGGTGGTTCTTCGCCAGAACTATCCGAACCCGTTCAATCCCTCGACCACCATCTCGTTCGAGCTCTCGTCGCGCGCGGCGGTACGTGTGGAGATCTTCGACGCGCGTGGAGCGTGGGTGCGGACATTGGCGGACGAGACGATGGACGCGGGACCGCACGCGCTGGAGTGGAACGGACGCGACGAGACCGGCAGCATCGTCGGCTCCGGCGTGTATTTTTATCGACTTACTGCTGGCGGCCATTCTCTGGCGAAGAAGATGGTCATTCTCAAGTGAGCCACGCTGCAGGAGGAACCATGAGCACAATGCGACCGTCGGTTGTTCTTACCTGCCTCTTATTCCTTGCGCCGGTGGCATCCCACGCGCAGTGTCCGGACGCGACGCCCTACACATACTTCGACCTGTGGGACATAACAAGCCCGTATCCGTGCAGCATCGACGTGCCCGGCGGAACGCTCATCTTCGTGAACGTGGTAGCGATCACCAACCCGATCCGGTCCGTCACCATCACGCTCCCGGATCCCCCGGCCGGAGACTACATCGGCGAAACGTGGAATTACCCCTACACGGGTGATCGCATCAATGGCATGACCCTCAACGTCGGCTGCCAGCAGGGCACGGTCTATCTCGGAACGATCATTGTTTTCTTCCCCGTGCACCCGGGCAATGACCTGCCGTGGCAAGTGGGTGCCGACAGTCAGGTCGCCGACTGCAACGGCAATTCGCAACTCGTCGAAGTTCTCCCCACCATGATCAACTCGCCCCTCCAGTGCTTCCAGCACTGCACCGGGCTGGCGCCTCACTCCTTGTATCCGGAGGACGGCGCTACCGGCGTGCCTGTGAACGGCGAGGTGTCGTGGGAAGGCGGCTCGGACAGCCAATCCGACGAATGCTCGGTTCGTATCTACACCTCACTGGATTGCAGCACCGTGCAGGTCGTCACGTTTCCGTGCGACGTCACCGTGTCGAGCATCGCACTCGGTCCTTTGGAGCCATCCACCACGTACTATTGGCAGGTATCGTGGTCTTCGACCGGAGGCGGATGCAGCCGCGGGGGAGGCGGCACGTCGCCGATTCAATCGTTCACCACCCAAGGTCCGCTCGCTGCTCAGCCGGCGACGTGGGGGCGCGTGAAGTTGATGTATCGCGAATGAATCAAAACGCTAGCTGACGGCTTGTCACCCCATCCGCGCGCGCGTAGGATGGGGCGATATGCCGACTCCCAATCAGAAAGCCGACTTCTGGAAAGGCCTTTCCACGCGCGCGCGGGTGCAACTGTCGATCGGCATTGCTGCGACCTTCGCAACCATCGGCATCTTCCAGGACTTCTGGGCGCCGGGCGCACCGCCCTGGTACATCGTGGCGGCCCATTGTCTGATCGCGGGCGCCATCTCGCTCTCGTGGGCGTACACGTTCATGTGGAGCAAGAAGTTCATCTTCATGATCGTGGCGACGACGGTGGCCAGTATCGTGCTCGGCACGTGGACGTCGATGCAATTCCCCAACTCCGCTGTGACCAGCATCAGCGCGTGGCAGACGCGGGGTGCTATCGAGGCGTTCTTCTGCATGATTCTGATCGCGATCGGCTATATCTTTTTCGTCCGCTTCATCGACACCGAAGGAACCGAGCAGCTGCGACTGCGCACCGAGGTCAACCTGGCGCGCGAGATCCATGAAATCCTGGTGCCGCCGGTGCACGCCATCCATGGCACGGTGGAGATCTACGGCCGCTCCATCGCCAGCAGCGAAGTGGGCGGTGATCTCATGGACGTGTTCGAAGGCGACCACGGCGTGGTCGTCACGGTCGCGGACGTGTCGGGACACGGCGTGGCCGCGGGCACGATGATGGCGATGATGAAGAGTGCCGCGCGCGTGAAGCTCATGGACGGGGCCAAGCTCGACGCCTTGGTGCACGATCTCAACCGCATCATGTTCCAGCTCAAAGGCGACGGCATGTTCGCCACTATTTCGGCGCTGCGCTTTCACCCCGACGGCAGCGTGGAGGTTGCCGTGGCGGGGCACTTGCCGCTACTACGCGTGCGCGGAAACGGCGGCGAGGTGGACGTGCTGCCCAACGAGCACGTGCCGCTCGGCATCCTCGAGGACGCGTCCTTCTGGTCGCGCGATCTGCGCGGCGAGCCGGGCGACGTCTTCATCCTCATCACCGACGGCTTGACCGAGGTCGAAAACCCGCGCGGCGACGAATTGGGCTGGGAGCCCATCCGCGATCTGGCCGTGAGCATGCGCGGACAGCCGCTGCCGGACATCCACGACGCGGTTATGCATCGGGTTACCACGCATGGTCCGCAGGCCGACGACCAGACTCTCGTGCTCATACGCATTCTGTAACCCCCCACTGTAAGCGTGCTCACGCTCGCGCGTCGCGCACGTTTTGCGCGCGTCCCCGCTACCCCGCCTCCGCGCACAACTTGCGGTATATGAAGAACTTCTAATGTCCATTTAAGTGGCTGTCGTGTCCCGCGTTGACCAAACTCTCTCTTGCGCGCAGTACTGAGCCGCGCGCCTTTGACATCACTCAACGACGGAGGACGCAGATGCTTAGCTCGGCATTGGCTTTCTTGATATTCGCGCTGGTCGCCGCGCTCCTCGGGTTCTGGGGACTCGCCGGAACGGCCGCCACGATCGCGAAAGTCTTGTTCTTCGTATTTCTCGTCCTGTTCGTGATCCGCTTGCTGTTTAGAACGGTACGCGACGTCTAGAGGACCGGACGAGACGAGCTCATTGGACCTGTATTGGAGCTGTAGCAGGAGCTGACGAATAATGGAATTCACAGTCCTAGAAATGGTCGCGGTGCTGGTCGCCATCGGGTTCGCGATCGGAGTTGTGTACTTCGTCAGAGTGACGAAACAAGTGCGCAAGACGGCCGCCGAACTCGAGCAGACATTGCGTCGCGTGGCAGAACTCACGCCAGCCGCGCAAAGACTCCTAGCAAACGGGGAGTCTGAGTTGGAAGAGCTGCGCAGGTTGACACAACAGACGTCACAAGTCGCAGGCCACGTGAACGCGATTACCGGCGAAGCCAGCGCCGCGACCTTGCAGCTCCTCAGAGGACTCGAGCACAACGTCCTGGACCGCGTTTCCGCGGTCGCGGCGGGAGCTCGGGCAGGCTTCGCGGCTCTACGCCACGGCAACGGTCGGGATGACTATGCATACGACTCGTCGCGCGCCGCGGAGGATTATCACGACACCACTGCTTACGAGGAAGAAAGGATGGAAGGCCGTGAATGAATACACCACGAATAATAATCGGAAGATGTCGATTCCCGCTTTGTTAGTGGGGGCCCTGGCGGGAGGCGTAGCCGCTCTGTTGCTGACGCCGAAGACCGGCAGGGAAGTTCGCTCAGGTATTCGTAATAGCGCGGGCCGTCTGAAAAACGGGACTCGCGAAAAGGTCGGTGGAGTTGGCGGAGCCGTGAAGAGCGCAGTCTCCGAGGCTCGCAACGCCTACACCGACGAAATGGGCAGACGCCATAGTGAGCAGATTGCGCGCCGCACTGGTGCGTAAAGTCGCCCATTTGAATTTGAACAGGAACTGACCATAGAGAGGTGATTTTAAATGCGGAAGCTTTTCCCATACATCGCGTTTTTGCTGATGTGCGTGTTCGTTTCGAGCCCCTCGTGGGCGCAGGACACGTCGACCTCGTCGACCACGACCACGACAACGACGACGGTTAATCACGATGACGACGAATATGACAAGGACGACGACGCTCCTCGTGTCTTGTTCGGCCCCATCATTGGTATCAGCAAGTCGCCCGACGCAGACGCCAACCTCATCGGAGGCGCGGCTCTGCGATTCAAGCTGCTTCCGTTTCTCGGACTGGAAGGCGCAATCGCGTATCACCAGGAACAGTTTGGTGATGACGATGCGTTGACGGTCAAGAGCTGGCCGGTGCAGGTCACCGGTATGTTGTACCCGACCTCGTGGCTCTACGGTGCCATGGGTGCCGGCTGGTACATGACCACGCTCGATTATGACCCCGACGTCCAGTTTCTCGACGACGACACGTCGAACGAGTTCGGATGGCACTTCGGCGGCGGCGTTGAAGTCCCGCTGGGTGACCGCGTCCGTCTAGCCGGCGATCTCCGCTACGTCTTCATCGATTACAACTTTGAGGGCGTTCCGGGCGTCGACGAGGACATTGACAGCAACTTCTACATGGCTACCGCGGGCCTGTTGTTCGGGTTCTAGAGTCGCAACGCCAATCGTGCAGGGAACGATTGCATAGCAACCGAAGGCAGATCATCCAGGGAGGTTCAGCGATGGAATGGAAAGATGTGGAGCGGAATTGGACCGAGTACAAAGACCGCGTACAAGACCGCTGGGATGAACTTACCCGAGATGAGCTGGACCAGATTGGCGGTAGCTACAACGAGCTGGTCGGCAAGCTGCAGGAGAAGTACGGAATTACTCAGCAGCAAGCCGAGCGTGAGCTGGACGAATTCCAGAGCACGGTCAGCCTCTGATCGCAGCCGACCAAGACCGGGTGGGCACGTGTTTTCCGGCGGTTGTCGTGTCGTCGGGCGATGCGTCGCTCACCTGGTCGCTAATTCAACCAAGGAGGAGTGATGAACCTCTCCATTAGAAACAAGAAGCGATTCGCGGCGATTGCCTTAGCGTGCATGCTCGCAGTCCCCGCCTTCGCCCACGCGTACGACCTGGACGCGCATTTGGGATACTACTTCGACAGTGAGGCGATCGCACTCGGCTTCGGATTGTTGTCCGGCCTGGGTGACCAGCCGCGCTGGTTCTTCAATCCCAACGCCCAAGCCATCATGGGCGACAAGCGCGACATGGTTGCGTTGAACGGAGATTTTCACTACGACTTCGCGGCCAGTGACGATTTGACGTTCTGGGCCGGCGGAGGACCGGGCGTTTATGTCATCGACATGCCCGGCGACGACAACGAGGTCG
>JAICFA010000136.1 GCA_025923935.1 Candidatus Krumholzibacteriia bacterium | reverse complement strand
CGACGCCGTTCTTCTGAATGAAGTCCAGCATCTCGGTGCAAAACGCCTCGAACGACTTGTCCTGCATGTCGTCGATGGCACCGATCCAGCAGTAGACCAAATCCTGATCGGACAGGTATTCGTACCACAGTGGCGTATCGGGGTTGCGCAGCCACGCGGGAACCGGTGCGCGCGCGGCGTCGTTGGCGTACACGAAGCCGTCGAAGCGCTCGTGGCCGAGCTTGCCGGCGTCGATCTTCGCCATCGGCAGGGCGTACGCGAACGCACGCCCGTCGCTGCTTTGTAGCGTGAGATGCAGCTTGTCGCCGGCGGTCAACGCACCGATGGCTTCCAGGACATCGGGCGACGCGAGGGCGGAGCTTACCCAGTCGCGGTAGCCGATCTCGTTGTCGACCGACACGTACTGCTTCATGGCGGTGTACGCGGAGTCGGCGGAGATGGGGCCGAGCTGCATGACGCGCGTGCCCACGATGGCGGCGTGTTCTTGGCCCGCACCGCGTACGAAGATGCCGTCGCTGAAGCGATAAAGATCGATGGGGAAGCGCGCGACGGTGGTTTCGTCCTCGGTGCGCGCGCGCATGAGCGTGTGGCCGTCGCCGACGCGCGCCAGCAAGCGCCGGATGCGCGATCGCACCTGCGAGTCGGAAAGACGCGCGAGATCGCCTTGGATGCGCGCGATTTCGCCGGCGAACTCTTCTTTGGGAATGTGCGCGTAGAGATCCCAGTGCATGCGCTCCATGCGGCGCACCATGAAATCCAGGTCGTAGCGCCAGCGTTCCTCGCGCGAGAGTCCCTGGGGAGGGTAGAGGCCGGTGATAGCCTGGAAACGCGGCGATGTGCGCAGCGGGTCCATATCGCGGTCGTTCAGAATGGTTTCGTCTTCGGTGAAACCACGATCGAGGGCCTTCTCGAGCCAGTCGAGGCCGCGCTCGGTGTTGCCGGTAATGGCGTACAGGCAAGCGAGGTTGTACATGTCGCCCGGCGACTCGCCGTTGAGCCCGACGACGCGCTCGAACCAGGCGCGCGACTCGTCGAGGCGGTCGGCTTCGCGGAGCGCGAAGGCGAGCCGGCGCGCGGCGCGCGCGTCGTATGGGTTCGCCTCGGCGACGGCGCGCAGCTCGGCGACGCGCTGTTCAGCTTCCAGCGAGGCGGGATATGTGGCAACGGGGCACAGGCAAACCAAAAACAAGGCGCACGCAAACCACGACGCGCTTCGTCTCATAGAATCCTCCCGGTACGTTGAGACTAGCGTCGCGGCGCGATGCGCACAACTCTATTCAATGGTTGGCGAGAAAATGAAGACGAGTCTTAATGAAGAACCGCCTGAGAGACGATGCGATCTCTCAGGCGGCTCCCGCGAGCGTTACCCGCAGAGGGTCACTTTGCAGAGGAGCTTGCCGTTCGTGCGGCAACAGTACAACGCCTCGCCGCCCGAACACTCCGTGGTCCAGCACCTGGTGGCGGCGACCGCCGGACGCTGGCCGAAGCCGGCGACGACACCCGCTGCAAACGCCACCGTCAATACGAGTCCGATCAAAAGACGACGCATGATGTCTCCTCCTGGTTCGAAAGGAAAAGGGGCGACGCCGGGAGCGAGAATTCTAGCCCGAAAAGGAGGTGCCTGGCAACGCGTTGCTAGCGGGCCTTCTTGCGGCGCGGCCTGGCGGGAGCACCGGCCAGCGAGCGCTGGACGTCGTCGAGCCACGCAATGCGCGCCTTGGTGGCGCGGATGGCTCCCTTGTTCGCCAATCGATCGAAGTCGTCGTCCACGTGTACCGCCTCCAGCTCCTTGATATATGCGGTCAGCTTCTCTCGGGCTTGGGCGAGGAAGGTAGCCCGGCGCGGACCGGATAGTGCGCCCAGAAAATACATGCGCGTGCGGAGCGGATCGGGCGCGATGGAGATGATGTCGTAGGCGAGCGGGGGAGCGAGCCACGCCATGAAGGCGTCGTGGCCCGCGTCGGTCAATTCGTAGGTCCAGTGCGCGCGATCGCCGCGCGCACCCTTGCTGGACGCGACCACGCCGCGGCGCTCGAGACGCTCGAGCAAGGGATAGATGGCACCCGCACTCCCGCTCCAGTGCGAAGAGGGCGAGTCGAGCAGCTCCTTACGGACGGCGTAGGCGGTCGACGCCCCGTACTTCCACAAATAGCCGAGCACGCACCCTTCGAGCTCGCTCAAGCCGCGCATCACAGCAGCCGGCGCAGCGTGAAGGTTTTCTCGATGCGCTCACCCTTGCGCTCGAGGGTGACGCGAATGACCGCACCGTCGCGCGTGAGCGCATCGAACATTCCCTTGTCGCCCAGCTCGGCCACGGTCTTGCCGTCGATGGCGACCAACGCGTCGCCAGGCTCGATGCCGGCGGCCGCGGCCGGTGACGCGGGCAGCACCGCGCTAACGCGGCGGCTCTCGACGCCGAAGAAATCCAGCACCATGCCGCTCATGTCGTACTCGAATGGCTCCGCGAACATATCACCGCGCTCGAGTAACAGCTGCTTGCCGTGATAGTCGAGGGTGACCACGAAGCGTGTCAGCACCTCATTGCCGATGAAACCATCGCGGAAATCGACGCCACCGGGATTACGGTGCTCTGAGATGGGGAAAAGCGTGATCACCCCGTCGAAGGCGAGGTTACCCAGCTCCAGGCGCTGCACGCGGCCAATGTGCCCGTGAATGTCGCCGGATAGCCCGCTGCCGAGTCGGGTCTCGATGGCGCCGGGCGGGGGCGCGAGGCGGCCGTTTTTACCTTCGTTGAGCCACAGGGCGTGTCCGGCGCCGGTGTCGAGCGCCAGGTCGACCTTGACCGGCTTTTCGTTTACCGTGACGCGCGCCTCCACGAACGGTTTGTTTTCGCGAAGCTTGAGCGGGATTCTGGTGCTACCCGGCGCGGGCTCGAGTGCGGCGGACTCGACGAGCTCGATCTGCAAGTGATCGACGTCGATACGAACCGCGAATCGTTCGAACAGCTCCAGGCCGATCACACCGTCGACCTCTTGTAATAGCTCCGATTCCGGTGGAAGCACGATGATGGGAACGCCCGTAAGCTCGAGACTGCCCACCTCGATGCGCGCGTCGGGTGCCACGCGCGTGACGAAGTCGCCGCCGCTTCCGCCCCCACGGATGTTGGCGTTATGGGCGAAGGCGAGTGCCAGCGAGTCGATGCGGTCGCTGTGCCGCAGCAAGACCCCGCGCGACGGCATGCCGGTGTCGAGAATGAGCCGGAAGGGAGCCGAGCCGTTGATCGATACCGGAACGCGGACTTGGTTGCGCGCAAACTCGATCGGAATCGTCGCCTTCACGCCACCGGAGGTACGAGTGGGTGCTGCCATCGCGTGCTGCTCCATGAGCGAAAGGTGAGCGGCGAGGAGTATGGCGGCTTGCACCAGTGCTCGCCAGGGTCGCGGGTGGGTCGCCATGCGGCCAAGGTAGCGCCCCCGAACGCGATCCGTCAAGCCTCTTTAGTACGATTCGTACTAAAGGCTCATTCTTTCGTACCAAGGGCGTATTCTAAGGGTGCATTCAGACCGGTACGTGATACACTCGTGTGCGCCGTCCCCCCATCCCATCCCTTTTCCCGACGGCGGTTCTGGTTTGCTCTTCAAGACGGCGGCTCTGGCCGCGCTCATACTCGTTTTGGGTGTCGTGTCGCCTGCGCGTACGCGCGCGGCCGGCGTTGACCTAGTCGGTTTTCTCGACCCGTCGCCCATGATCAACTACGTCGACTGCTGGGGTTGGAATCATCCCAGCAACGGCCGCTCCTACGCGCTTGTCGGCAACAACGCGAGCGGTCTGCACATCATCGACGTGTCGGATCCCTACGTCCCGTTCCAAGTCGCCGCGGTCACTTCCGTCCCGCGTTACGACATCAAGACGCGCGGCCATCTGGTGTACTCGGTCGACGGGTTGCCCAACGGCGCGGGCGGGATCTTGGACATCTCCAATCCGTCGGCACCAGTTGCGGTGGGAACGTTCCCCGGCGGCCATAACCTTTGGATCGACACCAAAGGATTCATGTACGTGGCCATGCCCGGCCTCACCTGCTACGACTTGAACCACACGCCGACCAATCCCGAGTTCGTGTGGAGAAACGAAAACCCGGACGGGCACGACTGCTACGTCGATGGCGACATTCTGTTCGATTTTCGCGGTTACGCCGGCACGTTCATCTACGACGCGACCAACCGGCGTGCGCCGCAGCTCGTGAGCTCTATCATCGACCCGACCATTACCTATCACCACGAAGGACGCCTCACCGCCGACAAGCGCTACCTATACTTGTGCGACGAATTCGCGGTGTCGCCCAATCCCGACATTACCATTTGGGACCTACAAGATCTCGCGAACCCCGTCCGCGTGGGCGGCATCAACGACCCGACCGCCACCGTGCACTATTGCTATGTTGTGGGAAACACGCTGGCGGCATCGTATTTCACGGCGGGGTTCAAGCTCTTCGACATCTCCAATCCGCTGGACCCGGTCGTGGTGGACCAGTACGACACCTCGACCAAGTCGGGCGAAGGGATCTTCGAGGGCGCGTATGGGTGCTATCCCTATGGGCCGGGCGGCACGATCTACGTCAGCGATCGGCCCAACGGGTTGTTCGTGTTCCGCTTCGACTTCGCGACCGGGATCGAGCACCTCCCCAACGCCGGCGTTGCCATCGACGCCAACTCACCCAATCCCTTCGGGTCCGCGACGCGCATTCCCTACCGCTTGAGCGAGTCGTCCGACGCCACCTTGGCCGTCTTCGACGCACGCGGCGCGCACGTGCGCACGCTGCGAGCGGGATTCACGCTGGCGGGTGAGCACGCGGAGGAATGGGATGGCCGCGACGAGACCGGTCGCGCGGTCGCGTCGGGCGTGTATTTTTGCAAGCTCTCGTCGCGCGGGCTCGAAGCAACCCGCAAGCTCATCGTGGTGCGCTAGTTGTTGCCGGTGTCGATACCAACAATGAGCACCACCGTGTCGAGTACTACCAACCGCGCGGTATTGTCGCGGATGGTCACCGCTTCGATGCGTCCATAGATTTCGTCTTGCAGCGAGAACCATGGCCTCACCAAGTCGGCGATGAAATCGTCGCCCACACCGGCGTCGTGCAGGAGCACTTCGGCGCGCTGGCCCAGCTGGGCGTAGAGCGGGAAGGTTTCCTCGCCGGCGCGCATCAGTGTCCCCATCACGGCGAACGAGTTCGTCCGGTCGTCGATGAATGTGATCGGACCGCGCAGCCGGCCCAGACCGCATGCCGCCTCACCATGGCAGTTGATGACCGACCAGTTGCTGGCGAGCAAGACCTCGGTATCCGGGAAATAGTCGCCGCGCACACCAATGAACGCGCCCACCACCAGGCGATCGACGTCGCTGCCTTGATCGTCGCGGTCGTCGGTAGCGAGAACGCCGAGATCGGCATCCAAGTCGTCCGAGACGTCACCGTTCGTTTCCGTGAGTGTCACTTGACGCGGTGCCGGCGAGGCCGAGCTCCGCGACGATGCTGGGACGAAAACCTCATAGGTTCCGGCAGTGAGTGACTCGAACGCGTAGCGCCCGGAGGCATTGCTGCGCGTAATGCGCTGCGTACCCAGGCCCCCACCACCGGAGCCCGTCCGTCGCAGTGTCACGGGGATACCGGAGAGGATGCGTTCGCCGAAGCCAAAGAATCCGTCGCCGTCGAGATCGTCGAAGACGAACCCGCCAATCGTGCCGCCGTGGAGCGGCGGCTGTTGGGCGTCACCGCTGCCGTCGCGCAGCGACGAGTCGTTGGAGTTGTTGTGAGCGGGGGATGTGGCGTCATCGCTGCAGCCGATCACGGCGGTGAGCATGCACGCCAAGAGGACGAGACGCGCAAAGAGTGGGCGCATGAGAATCACCTCGGGTTGGTTCGAGAACGAGGGGATTATATCCGAAACGAGTATAGAACGGGGCGTCCTCAGGCCCTGTTCTGCGGCTTACAGCTTGCCCAAGGCGGCGTGGTAGTCGGGCTCGTGGTCGATGTCGGAGACCTGCTCGGTGTAGGCCACCTTGCCGCCCTCGTCGATCACCACGACGGCGCGCGACATCAAGCCGGCGAAGGGGCCCTCGACCATACGCACGCCGTAGTCGGTTCCGAATGACGGGCTGCGGAACGTCGACAGCATGACCACGTTCTCGATGCCTTCCGCGGCGCAGAAGCGCTTGAAAGCGAAGGGCAAATCGGCGGAAATACCGATCACGACGACACCGGGGTGCCGGGCGGCGGCTTCGTTGAACTTGCGCACCGAAGTGGCGCACACCGAGGTGTCGATGCTGGGGAAGATGTTGAGCACGATCTTCTTGCCCCGATAGTCCCACAGCGCTTTCTCGGTCAGGTCCTGCCCCGTCAGGGTGAAGTTGGGTGCCGTGCTGCCGGCTTTGGGCAGCTCGCCGATGGTGCGAAACGGTTTGCCTTTCATGTTAACGGTGCTCATCGCGTTTCTCCTTCGAAGGTTGGCCGAGGGCGGCCAGTATATCGCGCCCTCCGGACCCGGCGGCGTGCTTGACCCGCTGATGTTTCTATGTTAGCTATCAACGACTTATGCGGATTCCGCTCCCCGTCTTGCAATCCGTCCAGTGCTGGCTTCCGCAAACAGAGACGTGGCTCTACACGCAGGTTCGCTTCTTGCCGACGACCGTCGAGTCGACCGTCGTGTGCGAACGCACGGCGAACCTGGACCAATTCGCGTTCCCGCGCATCCGCTGCCTCGCCGAGGCACCGGCCTGGGCGCGCTTCGGCGACCGCGTCGTCCGCAAGCTCGGCCTTCGCCACCACCTCGAGTTCGTTGTCGCCGCCGGTCGCCGCTCTCGAGCGCGCGTGCTGCACTCGCACTTCGGTGTCGTCGGGTGGCGCGACCTCGGCGTCGCGAGCCGGCTCCGGCTCGCCCACGCCGTCACCTTCTATGGTGTCGACGTGCGCTACTACCCGCAATCGGATGCGCGCTGGTACGCGCGTTACCAAGCAATGTTCGAGCGCGTCGACGTCGTGCTGTGTGAGGGGCCTTTCATGGGCCAATCGATTGTCGATCTGGGCTGTCCGGAGGAGAAAGTACGGGTGCACCACTTGGGTGTCGATCTTTCCGCCATCCCCTTTGCACCGCTTCCGTGGCGGCGCGGTCAGCCGCTGCGCGTACTCTTGTCGGGGTCGTTTCGCGAGAAGAAGGGATTTCCCGACGCGATCGAGGCGCTGGGTCGCATTCGCGACGAGGTCGAGCTGGAGATCACCATCATCGGCGACGAGCACGGGCTTCCCAGCACGGTGGTCGAGAAGCGGAGGATATTGGACGCCATTGCGCGCAACCAGTTGGAGGCGCGCACCCGCTTGCTCGGCTATCAGCCCTACCGTGTCGTCATGGACGAAGCGAGCCGCCACCACGTGTTCTTGAGCCCGAGTGTGACCGCCTCCGACGGCGACACCGAAGGAGGCGCACCGGTGTCGTTGATCGAGATGAGCGCGGCGGGCTTGGTGTGCGTGAGCACCACCCACGCCGACATCCCCGGTGTGGTGCGGCACGAAAAAACCGGCCTGTTGGCCAACGAGCACGACGTGGACGGACTCGCATCGCACTTGCGCTGGCTCTTGGCACACCCCGAGCGCTGGGAGGACCTGCGCGCGGCGGCGCGCGCCCACATCGAGGCGGAGTTCGACGCGAGCCGACAGGGTGAACGCTTGGCAGCGATCTACCACGAAATTGCGGAGCGTCGCGTCTGATGCGAGCGGCCAACTCGACTTGGTACAACTGGTACGCGAACGACGCGCTGGCGCGCGACGTTGCCGAGCTGGCGCGCGGGTTGACGGGCACCACCGTGATCGACGTGGGGTGCGGACAATCGCCGTACCGTCCCTTGGTGGCGCATTTCCAACGCTACGTCGGCCTCGACGCACCCGGAAACCCCGACAGCGGCGAGCGTCCCGATGTGCTGGCGGATG
>JAICFA010000135.1 GCA_025923935.1 Candidatus Krumholzibacteriia bacterium | reverse complement strand
TTCACACTCGGGACGCGAGTTCATGTAGACGTAGCACCCGCCCTGAAAGTACGGCGGTTCCGGCCAGTCGTTGGGGTCGTTCCACGTTAGAACGACGTCCAACGGCACGTTAGTGGCGCCGTTTGGGGGATACAAATCGTAGGGCGGATATCCCGTCATGCATGAGTGCATGGAACAGGAGCAGTCGTATGGGGTGTTTCCACCGACGAAAAAGTCTTGTGCGTGAATACCTGGGCGCCACAATCCGGCGCAGTCCTGCGCTTCGGAGCTGGAAAAGGTCCAACGCGTACACGCAATCACTTCATCCGGCGAAATCTCGATGTCGAGTTGACCGATCGTGACACCCCACCCCAGTTCTGTGCAACCACCGAGATCGACCTCGATCCCCGTCTCACGATCTCCGGAGTGTATGCCGACCCACGACTCGGCGACGACCGTGCCTATCGGCGGATCGGGCAGCGCGAAGCGAACTTTTTGGCTGGGTATCCCTGCTGCCACGATGGTGACGGTGACGCGTCCCGCCACGGATGGAACGTTGCACGAGCTTGATTGAGTTCCCAGGGCGAAGGAGACACCAGGGGTGCCGGTGGCGCAGAACATATCCGCGCGTGACTCCGATACGATTGTCGAAATAGCGACGCAAACTGCAAGGCCGATAGAACGACGGGGCTTCATGGCGACCCTCCTGGTTCAAGGTCCCCATAAGCATAGTCGAAAGCGAGCCTGTTTTCGCCCCAGCCGCGGTAGCGCATTGTGTCCAAACGCGTTATGCTGGGCAATGAAGCCATGAAACGCACCACCGCTCCATCGCAACGCAGACGCGCGCCAGCGAAGCCAAAGCCCGCGCAGAAGCCGACTCCGCCGGCCCGCGGCAACAAAGCGTCGACGTCAAAGATGCCGACGCGCAAGCCGGCGCCTCTGAAGTCGGTCACCGTCACTCCCGAATTGCGCCGTCGCGCGCTCCGACTCCTCGACAATTTGAAAGAAGCCTACCCCGACGCGCGCTGCGAGCTCGACTTCACGAACGCGCTCGAGGCACTGGTCGCGACCATTCTGGCCGCGCAGTGTACGGACGCGCGCGTCAACATGGTGACGCCGCACCTCTTCAAGAAATACCGAACCGCCCAGGACTACTTGGACGCCGACGAAGACACGTTCAAGGAAGAGATCAAGAGCACGGGCTTCTTCAACAACAAGACGAAGGCGATCAAGGCGGCGGCCAAGCTGTTGATCGAGAAATTCGACGGACAGATGCCGAAGACGATGGAGCAGCTGGTGCAGCTTCCCGGCGTGGGCCGCAAGACCGCGAATGTGATTCTCGCCAACATCTACGACATTCCCGGCATCGTGGTGGACACGCACATGCTGCGGCTGGCGAAGCGGATGGGATTCACCACTCAGTTCGACGCCGACAAAGTGGAGCAGGACGTGATGGCGATCTTCCCCGGTACGGAGTGGATCAAGCTGTCGCACCTGATTCCGTGGCACGGGCGCCGCTGCTGCACCGCGCGTAACCCCATGTGCGAAGAATGCCCGGTCGCCGAATACTGCCCCAAGATCCTCGAATGAAGAAGCACCCGACGACGCGCACGCGCGTGCGCCGCTTGCCCAAGCGCGGCGCGTACGATCGCGCCACCATCGACGCGATTCTGGACGAAGGGCTGGTGTGCCACGTCGGCTTCGTGGTGGACGGACAACCGTTCGTCATTCCCACGCTGCACGCGCGCGATGGCGATCGTTTGCTGCTCCACGGCTCGGCGGCCAGCCGCATGCTGCGCACGCTCGACGAAGGCGTCGCTGTGTGCGTGACGGTGACGCTGGCGGACCAGCTGGTCATCGCACGCTCCGCATTCCACAGCTCGATGAACTATCGCTCTGTAATGCTATTGGGTAAGGCGCGCTTGATCGAAGAGCCGGCGGCGAAGATGGAAGCGCTGCGCGCGCTGGTCGAGCATTTGATCCCGGGACGGTGGGACGATTGCCGCCAACCGAACGCCACCGAGATGAAAGCGACGTGGATTCTCGAGCTCCCTATCGACGAAGCGTCGGCGAAGATTCGCACAGGCGGACCGATCGACGACGACGAAGACTACGAGTTGGATTTTTGGGCGGGCGTGCTGCCGCTGGCGAAGGGATTCGGAAAGCCGGTTGCGGACGTGAAGCTCAAAAACGGAGTGAAACCCCCTTCGTATCTAACGCGCTACGCGCGGCCTAGTCGCGCACGAAGCGCATCGTTAGAGCTCCCGCCGAAACGATCACCGCGATCGCGAGCGCCCCGTAAACCGCGGTGAGAGTCGTCATGTCGCCGCCGGCCGCGGAGACAATGGCGTCGATGCCGCGCTTGGCGAACGCCATCATGCGGTCGAGCGTGGTCTTTTCCAATACGCCGCCGGTCAGGCGGTCGCTATAGCGCGCAATCAAAAAGCCCGCCCACATCACCAACACGATCGCCATTCCGGGGACGCTGGTGAGGGCGCGCAGCGAGCGTACGAAAATACTGGGGTGCCAGCGCGAGGGTGCCAGCGCGGGAGGAAGGAAGGCTTCGAACGGCGGCACTTCTTCGCGGCGCGTGACCAGCGAGCGCTCCATCACGGTGAAGGCTTGCAACGCCTCGCCGCAGCGCGGGCACGACTCGACGTGGGCGCGCACCAGCGACGCCTCCTTGGGCACGAGCTCGTGCTCGACGAACGCGGGCAGCATCTCCTCGATGCGCTCGCAATCCATATGCTCGAAGCGGTTGGTCAACTCACAGCACCTTTGTGCTCGCGCCACGCGGGACGCGACATGATTCGTTTCAGCTCCAGCTTGCCGCGATGAACGTACGTCTTCACCGTTCCTACCGGCAAGCGCATTAGATCCGCGATTTCTTCATACGACTTCTCCGCCATGTAGCGCAGCTCGATGGCGGTGCGATACGACTCGTCCAGCTCGCCCATGGCGCGCTCGATCCATTGCTTCATATCGCTCTCACCGAGCGTGGTGTCGGGCAGATCCGACGCGCGCGCGGGAATCACCACGTCATCGATGGACGTCGATTCGAGCGTGCGCTTGGAGACGACGTCGAGCGCTTCACGGCGCGCAATCTGATAGAGCCAGGTGGAGAACTTCGATTCGCCGCGGAAGCCGGCGAGACCTTGATACGTTTTCAAGTACACGAGCTGCATCACGTCATCGACGTCGTCGAATCGCCGGGGACCCAAAATGGCTCGCACCACCGCATACGCGGTCGAGTGGTGCGTCGCGATGAGGGCTCGGAACGCTCTTGCGTCTCCGCGCGCCGCCCGCGCGACGAGGTCCCGTTCCTGATCGTTCGACAACTCATCGTCTCCGCAAATTGAGACCGCCCCGCCCTGCCCGCAGTTTCATCTATCTTAGCCTAGCGGAGGAGGCGGGCCGGCCATGCATCCAAAAGTTTTTTGAAACGCGCGCGCGGTGGAGCCGGTCGAAGAGTGTGATGGCAGGAAATGGGCTGCCGGAGTGGCAGCCCAACTAACTGCAAAACTTAGACTTACGCAGAGCGAAAGGAAATCGTCATGCCTCTCTTCGCCAACATCGACCCGGAAGTGATCGCCGTTTTCATCCCCATCATCGGCGTCATCGGCGGTGTTTTCATCGCGGTAACCGCCGTGATCATGAACGGCCGCCGCAAGGAGCTCGAGCACCGCGAGCGCATTCTCGCCATGGAAAAAGGCATTACGCCGCCCTCGCCGCAGGTCGAGACGGAGCGCCCCAAGTATTCGGGCCGCCGTGCCAACGGCCTGGTTATGACCGGTATCGGTCTGGCGCTGACGATTGCATTGTGGGCGGAAGAGGGCGCGGAAGGTGGAGTGTGGGGATTGATCCCCTTGTTCATCGGACTCGGACTCTTGATCGCGGGCTCGCTCGACAAGCGCGAGTATGAGGCGCAGCAGCGACGGATGAACTCCCCGGTGTAGTGCGGCTTGCCCCGCCAGAGGGCTCACCCCACGAGCCCATCGAATCGCCGCCCGCGTTCTAAATTCCTACGCGAGCGGCGATTCGTTTTCCCCAACTTCACAAACTGGCTAGTTGTTGACGATGAGCTCGGTGCCGAAGGCCTGGTCACCGGTGCCGTTGACGAGTCCCTTGGTGTAGATCGTGTAGATCTTACCTTCCGCCAAGACCACGTTCGGCATCGTGTAAACCACGGTCGACGTACCGGCCGGGCGCACTTCGAAGTTATACGTTCCCGCATCCATCGACGTGAACGGCGAGTATTCTTTGAACGTGTAGTCCGTGAATACCGGCGTGCCCGCATCCGTCGTGAAATCGATCGCGGGAGCTGTCGGCGCCGCGTGCAGGAAGCGAACCTTCGCTTGTCCCGCCGTGGGCGCCGAAAGATCGTCTACGATCTCGAGCGTCTCGACGGCCGTGTTGGTGCCGACGATGAAAATGCTCGACTTCGAGTCCGCCGGGAATGACAGGTCCCGCTGGACGATGACGTTGGTGGTGTTCGCCGCGTTGATCTTCACGTTGTGCGAACCCGCGTTGACTTGAAAGTACCCCGAGCTGTTCGTGTAAGCGAGGTCCTCATCCATGCGTGAGTCGTCTATCAAAACGTCGACAGGCGCCAGATCCGGCACGGTGTGAGTTACGTTTAGCGAAGCCTTGGGGGCTGGGGGCGTTACCGGGCCGTCGTCGTCGTCGTCGCAGGCGTTAAACGCCAGCGGCAACGCGAGCAGGGCGACCGCTAAGGTGAGCTTGCGCATGATCGTTCTCCTCCTAATGAGCCGTTTCATGACCGATTACCCGGCCCACCGGCCGGGCTCGCGCGCAAACCTGCCTAAAGCCGGTTCGCGGCGCAAAACGTTTCTAGGAGCGATTGTTTAGAAACAAACGAAGAGACGCGGAGTGCGATTAAGAAGCCTTCACACCTATTCAAACAGTGTGAGTTTCATCGCAGTCTTAAGCGCGCAGTGAACAGTTGAGCGCCACCCATGTGCGAAAATTCTTACGCTGCGGTAGAGCCGTGCGGCTCGATAGGCTCGAAGCGGAGGGGGTGTTCGGCCGGCACAAACGACGGCTCGACCGCGGCACCCTGCAGAAACCTTACCGCCGCGGCGCGCACCGCCGGCGCGTGCAGGAGATCGGTGTGGCCGGCGTCTTCGACCGTAAGGTGGCTGGCGTTGGCAAACCCAGGCATGAGCTCGTGGGCGTTTTCCTCCGGCGTGCGCGCGTCGAGCGTTCCGGTGACAAACAGCGCCGGTGTATCCGACCGGAGGGGCGCGCGAAACGTGTCGCCGAGGTCCGGCATTCCGACGGCGTCGCACACCTCGGGCAGCGGAAAGTCCACCGTGCGTCCCAACAGCGTGGTGGGCGCTTCCCGCTCGATGCGCTGCCAGCGTTCACGCGACACACCGGAAGCACAGTCCATGCACACACGCGCCATCGTGAGCGCGAGATCCGTGTGCAGCGACTCGTAATAGGCGCGCAGCACGGGGTCGCGCGCGATGTCATCGAAATGGCCACGCGCCATGCGCGCGTACCATCCCGGCATACGCGCAATCATGCGCACATCGGCGATTCCCTCGGCCGTCATCCACTCGAGGTCGAAGCGGCTCACCCGTGCCGCGCTCGGCTCAGCACCCGCGTGGGTCATGGCGACGATCGGCGGCCGGGCCTCCACCGCGTCGAGCACGCGCCGCATCGTAACCAGCAGCCCCGGCGCACCGGGCAGCTGCGCACGCGCGCGGGCGTCGATCGCGGCCAGATACTGCTCGATACGCGACGGCAGCTTGAAGGTGTGATCGGGGCCTTCCGGTCCGGCGAGAACGGCGCGCGCCACCAATTGCGGATGCCGGCGCATCACGGCGAAAGCGAGGTGAGTGCCGTAGCTCCACGCGACTACCGACACGCGCGGCGCGTTCAGTGCGCGCGCCAGCTGGGCCACATCATCCGCGCTCTCATGGGTGTGAAACGCGTGCACGTCCGCACCGGCACGCGAAAGTTGTTGGGCGCATCGTCGGACCCAATCGATGGCGAGGCGAACCGCCTCGTCTCGTGTGAGCAGCTTTTCCATTCCCACGAACGGCGTCCCGTTGGTCTCGAGGCACTGCAAGGTCGGCGTCGACGAACCCGCGCCGCGCTGGTCGAGCAGAATCACGTCGCCAGCCGCTCGCAGCGCGTCGAAGAGCGCGAAGAGACGTCCACGGGCGGCCCGAATCGCGGATAAACCGGGTCCGCCGTTCAGGAAGATGATGGGAGGGCCGGCGCCCGGTGTGGTTGCCGGCAGGCGCACGAACTGGAGCTCGACGGTGCCGCGGCCCGGCTCCGACCGGTTCATGGGAACCGAGAGCGAGCCCAGCTCGGCGTCGGTGGAGCGGCCACCGCCTTCGAGCACATACCGTCGCAGCGAAATCGTCATGCGTGACACAAGCTTGTCAAACCCCGCGCGGGGCCCGTATTGTATAGCTTTCCGCGCGCGACCGAAATGTCCGCCGACTCGTCTGCGAGCGGGTGGTCGATGCTTACAAGGAGCCACCATGGAACCTACTTTTCGCCACATTGACACGAAAGCCGTCCACGCCGGCGAACCGGAGCCGCGCTGGAGCGGTGCGGTTGCGATGCCGATTTTTCAAACCGCGATGTTCGAGACACGCGTCGACGGCGACGCCGACTATCACGACCTACGCTACATCCGGCTCAACAATACGCCGAACCATGTGGTGCTCGGCAAGAAGCTCGCGGCACTCGAAAACGCCGAAGCCGCACTGGTCGCGTCGAGCGGCATGGCCGCCATCACCACCGCGCTGCTCACCGTGCTCAAAACCGGCGATCACTTGTTGATTCAAGATTGCACCTACGGCGGCACGCACTCGTTCGTGACGCACGAATTCGCGCGCTACGGAATGTCCTACGACGTCATCGACGGTGCCGACCCCGAGTCGTGGAAGGCGAAGCTCAAACCGACCACACGCGCCATTTACGTCGAAGCCATCGCCAACCCGGTGATGAGTGTCAGCGACCTGGCGGCCGCGGTCGACTTCGCGCGCGAGCACGGGCTGGTTTCCATGATCGACAACACCTTCACCAGCCCGGTGAACTTTCGCCCCGCCGAATGGGGGTTCGATCTCTCGCTGCACAGCTGCACCAAGTACATGAACGGTCACAACGACATCGTCGCCGGTGCGGTCATCGGGCGCGCGGAGTTGGTGGAGCGGATTCGCCAGAATCTGAACCATTTGGGAGGCTCGCTCGATCCGCACGCGTGCTATCTGTTGCACCGCGGTATGAAGACGCTGGCGCTGCGCGTGCGCCATCAGAATGTGAGCGCACTCGCCATCGCGCGCTTCTTGGAAGAGCACCGCGCCGTCGCGGCGGTGAACTATCCGGGCCTGATTGCCAATCCGCACCACGAGCGCGCGGCCGAGTTCTTCGACGGATTCGGCGGCATGCTGAGCTTCGACCTGCAGGGCGGCGCGGCCGCGGCCGATCGCATGTTTCAGCGCATCAAGCTGCCGGTGATCGCACCGAGCTTGGGTGGCGTGGACTCGCTCATGACCATCCCCGCGCGCACGTCGCATCGTTTGCTGACACCGGACGAGCGCGCGCGCATCGGCATTAGCGACGGGTTGGTGCGCATGTCGGTGGGAATCGAAGCCACCGACGACTTGATCGAAGACTTGAGGAGCGCGCTGGAAGACTAATGTCGCGCGAGCGGCCGGTTGCACTGATCACGGGCGCGTCGATGGGCCTCGGCGCGGAATTCGCGCGCTTGCTGGCGTCCGAAGGGCACGATGTCATCGTGACCGCGCGCAGCGCCGATCGTCTGGCCGCATTGAAGAAAGAAGTCGAAGGCTTGCACGGTGTGGCCGTGCACGTCTTCGTACACGATCTCGCCGACAGCAAGGCGCCCACCGCCCTCTACGACGACATTCGCGCGGCTGGGCTCGAGGTCGATGTGCTCGTCAATAACGCCGGCTTCGGCA
>JAICFA010000134.1 GCA_025923935.1 Candidatus Krumholzibacteriia bacterium | reverse complement strand
GCTCAGGTAGGTGCTCGTCATGAGGAGCACCGACGCGAACACGATGGCGCGGCCGATGTCGAATAGCTCGTCGACCGGCTTGGTCTCGCGGCGCACGCGGTACAACCCCAACGCCGCGAAGGTGAACACGAAGAGCAAGTTTTCGAAAACGACGAAGCGCTCGTAGGCCGAAACCTCGAAGATGGGGTTGGTGAAGATGGGAGCGAGCAGGACGCGCAGGTAATACGCGGAGAAAAAGGCCGCATTGAACGCCACCACGTCGAGCACGAGGAACAAGAGCACCTTCACTAGCTCGCGATAGCGCTTGGCCAAGTAGGCCACCGCTCCCCACTTCTCGTAGTATCGGACCAGGCTCGCCAGATGGGCGACAAAGGAGCGGTTGAGCACGGTTTGCGCGCTCTCGCGCTGGTAGCCGTGCACCACCACCGCGTCGGCCACGTACATCACACTGAGCCCGCGCTGCTTCATGCGGTAGCACCAGTCGACGTCCTCGAAATAGAGGAAGAAGCGCTCGTCCATCATGCCCACGCTGTCGACCGCTTCACGGCGCACGAACATGGCCGCTCCCAAAAGCCAATCCACCTCGCGGGTCGACTCATGGTCGAAGTCGAGCATCAAATGGTCGCGCACCGGCTTGGGATTCTTGAAGAGTTTGCCAATGGGAGTGCGTCGCAGCACCAGCACGGTGAGCGTGTAGAAACGCCGGCACGACAGCTGCACGGTGCCGTCTTGGAACACGAGCTTGGGCCCGGCAATGCCCACGCCGGGGTTCGCGTCCATGAACTCCACCAGCTTGGCGACCGTGCCGCGTTTGACCACGGTGTCGGGATTCAAGATGAAGAGATAGCGCGTGCGTGCCTCGCGGATACCGACGTTGACGCCTTTCGAGTAGCCCAGGTTCTCGCTCCCGGCCAGGACACGCGCCCAGGGAAAATCGCGGCGCACGAGGTCGGGCGTTCCGTCGGCACTGGCGTTGTCGACCACGATCACTTCCACCAGCCCCGACTGCACGTCGGGGACGAGCGCGGTGAGACACGCGCCGATGACGCGCGCGCTGTTGTAGGTGACGATGATGACCGAGACGCGCACGGTTTACGGAATCCTCCGGCGGAGTGACGCCAGGCGCAGCTTCCACACCATGAAGGCCGCCTCCCAGATGATGCGCCGCGACATTTTGGACGCACCCACCAAACGATCGGTGAACAAGATGGGAATCTCGACGATGCGAAAGCCGCGCTTCCAGGCATGGAAGTTCATCTCGATCTGGAAGGAATAGCCGTCGCTCTTGATGTGGTCGAGCGGGAGCGCCATCAGCACCTCGCGGCGAAAGCATTTGAAGCCGCCGGTAGCGTCGTGGAGCGGCATACCGGTGACGATGCGGGTGTAGATGTTGGCCGACACACTCAGGATCAAGCGCGACAGCGGCCAGTTGACGACGGTCACACCTTGCACGTAGCGCGAGCCAATCACGAGATCGGAGTCGCGAATCTTCTCCAAGAACAGCGGAATGGCGTGCGGGTCGTGGGAAAAGTCGGCGTCCATCTCGAAGATGTAGCGGGCATCGGTGTTGGCCAGCGCCCACTTGAAGCCGGCGATATAGGCCGTACCCAGGCCGAGCTTGCCCTTGCGGTGGATGACGCGCACGCGCGGCTCGCGCTCCGCGATTTGATCCGCAATCTGCCCGGTGCCGTCGGGCGAGTTGTCGTCGACCACCAACACGGCGAGGTTCAACGGCTGCCCCAAAAGCGACCGGATCAATCGCTCGATGTTCTCGCGCTCGTTGTATGTCGGAACTACGACGAGCGCTTCCACCATAGTTCCTTCCTCCGGCGTGCCTGCCACAACCACGAGGCGATCAATGTCGCCAGCGTCACCCCGAGCGCACCGGCCGAGATGGACGCGCCCCGGCGGAGCAGCGAGTCGTCGTAGCGCATTACGATTTCGTGGCGGCCGGCGTCGAGCGCGAGCGCACGGAACGCGTAGTTGGCGCGTAGCATCGGCACGGCGTTGCCGTCCACGGTGGCTTTCCAATCGGGATAATACGCTTCGCTCACCACCACGATGCCGGGACGGTCGAGCTCGACCGCCATCGTCATCTCTTTCTGCGTCCAACGCTCGATCACGACCTCGGCGCTGTCGCCCGGTGCGGGCTTGGTAGATGGCTCTTCCGCGAGCAGCACCGACCGCCGCAGATCGACGCGGCCTTCCGCCAATGCGACCAGCGCGTCTTCACCGGTGATCACCCGATACTCGCCCACCACCCACGCGCGCGGAAATGCATCGGTGTTTTCGTAGATGGCGCGCGCGGCACCTTCGTAATCTCGGCCCACCCATACCGGCGAAAGCGAGGGGTGCTCCGGCAAGCGCGTGCTCGACACGATGAAACGCGCGTTCAACATGTCGGCCAGGTCGAGCTTCCAATTCTGGATGTCGACCGCGAGCGCGCGCAAGAACGCGTCGTACACCGCGAGCTTCGCGGGGTGGTACCCGCCGGCCGACGCGATGCCGAACACCATATAGCGGTTCGACATAAACGACGCCGACTGTGTGCCGTTGCGCGGATCGTCGATGGGCAGCACGCGGAACATACCCTCCTGCTTGCGCAGGAACTCGATCGATTCGTCGGTACGCGTATACGACTCGTGCGTGTCGCGTTCGCGAATGATGCGATAGGCATCGTGCTTCAGGAATTTCTCCGGGTGCAGGATGAAGCGGTCGACGCGGTAGTAGTCCGCCAGCGCCAGCGCCAGCACCGCGAGCACGAATCCCAGCGGCCGCATGCGCGCCGACACCACGGCGAAGAATGCCCCCGCCAGGAGTACCGCGATGACCGCCAGCTGTACCAGGTCGCGTCCCAGGAACTCGCCCGCCATGCGACCGATGGCCGCCTGCGCGGACGGACTGTCGGCCGCGCGCGCGCGCGCGGCGGCCCCTTCGGCGAACCCCCCGCTCCAATACCCTTGCGTCAACAGGATCACCACGAACACCGCACCGGCCGCGATGAGCGCACGCACTGCGATGCGCCGCAAGCGGGCACGGTCTTTGGCCGCGGCCAACGCGGCCACGTGCTCGAGTCCCATCCCGAACAACAAAATGACGGCCAATTGCTGCACGATCAGCACCATCACCGGTACCCGGAACTTGCTGAAGTACGGCGCGAACTTGAACAAGGGGTCGTACAGGACCGGCAGGAACTTGCCGAACGAGACCAATGTCGCGACCACGGCGACGAACGCCAGAAAGCCGGTGAAGCGCGTACGCACGCGCGCGACGGCCACGATCGCAAAGGCCAGCACGACCAACCCGAGGTAGTTGGGATAATCCGTGAACGGCATGTGCCCAAGGTAGAGCTCTTTGCCGAAGCCGAACGAAAACGGGATCAAGAACGTGAGCATTTCGGACGGGTGCAAACTCCAGTTGGTGGCGTATCCGTAGTCCAGCCCGCCCGCATCCGACGCCCCGCGAATGGAGTACTGCGCGTAGTCCTGCACTGGCATGTAGAGAACGGCACATATAAGGAGGGAGACGCCGGCGACGATGGCCAGGACGGCCGCGGAATAGCCGACTTCGCCCAAGGCACCCCCCCACGTCGCGTTTCCGCCGGGACGCAGGTGCCTTGCAAAGCGTGCGGGCAGCGGCCCCGCGGACAAGCGGTGGCGCGCGGCGTCGACCAACGCCATGACACCGAAGAAGCATAGGTGCAGCGCGATCAACGCGTAGGTGTAATACGACACCTGCAGATGACTGCGCAGCATGGAGAAGCCCAGTGTCATGGCGAGTGCCGCGGCGTTCATCACCGGATTTTGTCCGCGCCAGAAACGGTCCCAAAACAAGAGCGCAAACGGCAGATACGCGACGGCGCACGCCTGGCTGCCGTGGCCGTTGGCGCCGATGGCGACGAGGTTCGGCATCCACATCATGAGAATGCCGGCCGCGACTGCCGCACTGGCACGAACGCCGCGATCGCGCAACAACAGGAACACGCCCAGCCCGGTGGCGAGCGTATGAATGAGAAGCCAGGTGTACTCGGGCAGCGGCAGGATGCGCCGGAACGGTTTGATCACCCAGTTGACGGGATACACCCACGGCGTGTACGCCATGCTGGCAAAGCTCGGCATGCCGCAAAACATGTACGGATTCCACACCGGGTACTCGCCTTCGACCAGCGCTCGGTCGCCCACAGCGGCAAAGCTCGCCGCCGCGCGACTGTCGCCGGAGACAAACACCTTGTCCTGGAAAACGATCTCCGGATAGAGCACGCACACGCCCACGACCAGCGCGAGCACGGCCAGCCATAGGTCACGGCGCACCAACGGTCCGCCGCGAGCGCGGCGCGGGCGCTGTTCTACAGGATCGGGTGAACGCTTGGAGGGCTTGACCGGCATAGAAAACGGTGGAGCGGTCGACGAATCATACCATAAGCGATTCGCGCGACGCGACCTCCGTGGTTACGATGAGCGCACCTGCTCGCCTAGTGCAATCAGGGCCCGCGCACAGCCGGCCCAGGTGAAACGCGAGGCACTCGCGCGAATGGCCTGCGGCATTCGCGCGGCGTCGTCGCCGGCGAAAAAACGAGTGACCGCGGCCGCCAGTGCGGCGGGATCGCGGGGCGGCACGACGTAGCCGGTGACCCCATCCTCCACCACGTCCGGAAGCCCGCCCACCGCCGTGACCACCACCGGCCGCTCGAACGCAAACGCCGTCTGCGCGATGCCGCTCTGCGATGCCGAGCGGTACGGCAGCACCACCAGGTCGGCGGCCATGAAATATTGCGCGACTTCGGCGTCGGGGACGTAACGGTCGACGACGCGCACCCGGTCCGCAATGCCGAGCGATTGCAGCAAACGCTCGTACGGCTCGCGCGCTTCGTAAAACTCGCCCACGAGAAGCAGCGTCACCGCGGCGTCCCGCGGCAGCCGTGCCACCGCGTGCAGCAGGTCTTCGACCCCTTTGTAGGGGCGCACGAGGCCGAAGAACAACAGCACCCGCCCGTCCACCTCGAGCCGGCTCCGTGCCTGCGCGCGCGTCATCGACGACGCCGCAAACTGCGTATACGTCGGATGCGGGTGCACATCGGCGATGGCGTTGGGAACGAATTGCTGCAGTGTCGCCAAATCTTCGCGCGACTGCACCAGAAACGCATCGGCGGCGCGCAGCCCCCAGCGCGCGAGTGCCGTGGCGACGGCCGAGCCTTCGTGCGGCAGTACGTTGTGGCACAGGAACACGACCGGTGCGCTCGAACGCCGCTTGACCGCGTTTGCGATCGTGCGCAGCGCGGGGGCGAAAAACGGATGCCACCACTTCACCACCACTAGGTCGGGGGCGAACTCCACCACCGCGTCCGCGGCTCGGGCGTACGTGAATGGATTGACCGAGTCGATGAGCCGCAGCGATTCCACCTGCACCAAGGCACCACCTTCGTCGTACTGGGTACGCCCCGGAAACAACAGCGCGGGATACAGTCGCGAGTAGCCGACGATACGGACGTCGTGCGCGGTCTCGAGCTCGCGAGCCAGCATTTGCGTGAAGTGGCTGATGCCCCCGCGATACGGATGGGCCGGGCCGACCAAGCAGATCCTCATGCGATGTGCGATCGCACCGCGCGCGGGGCGCGCTCGCCGCGCACGTCATACTCCTTGAAGGCATACACCGCGTCGCGAGCCGCGCGGGCCGAGATGAGCTCGGCCAACAGGCCGATCGATGCCACCTGGATGGATACGATGATGAGCACGAAGCCGAGCAGCATGATGGGACGCACGCGCAACCCGTTTCCGGCGAGCCAGTGGATCAAGAAATAGATCTGCGGCGCGAGTCCTACCAAGAACAACGCCAGGGCGATGCGGCCGAAGAAGTGCAGCGGGTTGAGCGCGCGGCGGGTGACGAACATGGTGGTAATCAAGTCGAAGAAACCGTTCAAGAAACGGCGTGCGCCGTACTTGCTCTTGCCGTATTTGCGGCGGTTGTGGCGTACGCGTATTTCTTCGACACGAAAACCTTCCCACGCCGCCAGCGCGGGAATGAAGCGGTGCAGCTCGCCGTACACGGTGATGGCGTCGGCCACTTCGCGGCGGTACAGCTTGAAGCCGCAATTGAAGTCGTGCAGCTTGACGCCGGTCACCATCGAGGTGACACGGTTGAACACCCGCGACGGCAGCGTTTTCGAGATGGGATCCTGGCGGTTGGTCTTCCACCCCGAGACCAAATCGGCGCCGGCGTCGATGCGCTTCATGAGATTTGGGATCTCGGCCGGGTCGTCTTGCAGATCGGCGTCGATGGTAACGATCAAATCGCCCGACGCGGCCCGAAAGCCTTCGTTGAGTGCCGCCGACTTGCCGTAGTTGCGGCGAAAGCTGATCACACCCACGCGCGGCGAGCGCTCCCGCAGCGAGCGCAGCACTGCCACGGTGCGGTCGGTGCTACCGTCGTCGACGAAGATGTACTCGTAATCGACCTTCATCTCGGCCAGCACCGCCTCCAAGCGCTCGAACAGCTCGGGCAGCGAGTCTTGCTCGTTGTAGCACGGGATGACGACGGAGACCTTCACGCGGCTAGCCTACCCCGCGGCCGAAGCGGCGGTAAAGCGAATCTACCCACTCCACCTCGCGCGCCAACCCGTCCTCCAGGGAGGTCGTGGGCGCGTAGCCCAGCTCGCGTTGGGCCAGCGAAACGTCGGCGAAGGTGTGCGTCACGTCGCCCTTTTGCGGCTCGACGAAGCGCACATCCAGGCGCCGGTTCATGACGCGCCCCAAGAGGTCGAGCACATGGTTCAACGACACGCGGCTGCCGCCGCCGATGTTGAACACACTGTCCCCGCCGGCGTACGCGACGGCGGCCACGGTCGCAGCCACCGCGTCGGCGACGAAGGTGAAGTCGCGCGTCTGCGTTCCCGAGCCGTACACTTCGATGGGGTCGCCGTTCAACCCGGCGCGGATGAAGCGATGAAACGCCATATCGGGTCGCTGGCGTGGTCCGTACACGGTGAAGAAGCGCAAGCTCGCCGCCGGCATGCCGTAATTCTGCGCGTACAGCAGGGCGAGGGCTTCGCCCGCCAGCTTGGTCACTCCGTACGGCGACAGCGGACGCGTGCGGTGCGCTTCGCGCATGGGCAGCTCGGCGGTTTGTCCGTACACCGAGCTCGACCCGGCGTACACCAGGCGCATGCCGCCGATGGTCTTCATCGCTTCGCACAGACGCTGTGTGGCGCGCACGTTGTTCTCGATGTAGGGTTCGAAGGTCGACCCCCAACTGGCGCGCACACCCGGCTGCGCGGCCAGGTGCACCACCGTCGCCGCACCGTCGAGGGCAG
Organism: Candidatus Krumholzibacteriia bacterium; assembly: GCA_025923935.1. Classification (GTDB taxonomy): domain Bacteria; phylum Krumholzibacteriota; class Krumholzibacteriia; order WVZY01; family JAKEHA01; genus JAKEHA01. Next base: position 690 of record JAICFA010000134.1, on the reverse strand, counting down.
CGGTCAAGTCGAGCGACGTGAGCGAGCCTTCAACCAGCCGGAAGCCGGGTGACGCGGCCGCGCGTGCCACGTTTTCGCGCTTGATGCGGGGATCGTAATAGTCGGTGAAGGCGTCGATGCCGACCACGTCGTGGCCCCGCGCGAGCAGATCTTCGCACAGATGGGATCCGATGAATCCCGCGGCACCCGTCACCACCACGCGCGTCGCCATGACGGCTAGGGGTTGGACGAAGAGCCTTCGCGCAGGGTATGGTCGAAGTCTTCCAGCACCTTGCGCGCGTCGGTATCGGTGGGATGGTCGGCCACCCAGTCGCTCAGCGTGCCGCGCGCTTTCTCCAGCATCCCCGCTTTAGCCGCCAGCTGGTACGCGGTCACCATGAGATCGCGCGCCTCTTTGTCTTCGGCGCGGATGCGCTCGATCAGGTCGAGCGCTTCGCGGTACTTGCGCTGGCGCTCGTACACGTTGGCCAGGCGGTACATGGCCTGGAAGTCGTTGGGGCGCTCGGCCAGCCACCGCTCGCCCTCGGTCAGCGACGCCCCACGGAGCAACGCGCCGTCGTCCCCCTGCGTTCGCCGCCACTCCTCCAGGTCGGCGCGCAGCCGCTGCCGCCAAAGCAGGAACTCGCGGTCGCTGTCCAGCCACTGCTGCAGGCGGCCCCACTGGCGGATCAGCGCCTCGTGGGCCACCTC
>JAICFA010000133.1 GCA_025923935.1 Candidatus Krumholzibacteriia bacterium | reverse complement strand
GAGCACCGCGAATGGATGCCGGAAATCGTCAGTCGTTTGCGAGCGTCGATCTGAATATTGGCACGATGGACGTGCCTCCGCTCCCTAAAAGCTGCGCGATGGAATTTGTGGTCGCGCACTTTAACGTCCGCTCTGGCACGTCCATCGTGCTGCTTTGTGAAACAAGTGATTACTGTCGCGGCGACAGCGATTCCGTCGCGCGATGATTTCCTATAGAGACGCCTTCAAACGCTTCACGATCTCCGGCATCCATTCGCGGTGCTCCGGTTTCATCACGCAGGCACGCAGGCACATCACGTCGTCCGCATCCCAATCGGAAATCGTATGCGCCGCCATGGCGCGTGGGAAGCTTGCGAGGGCCAGGTGCAGATCGTGCCGCGCGGCCGCGTCGAACACCTCGCGAGCGCGCGCACTCGCTTCCGTCGCCGAGCGCGCCCGCACCACCCAAACGACGATATCGAGCTCCGGCACGAACAACGGTGCCACACGCTCGTCGTCGCGCAGTGCCGCGTACAACGCGAGCGCGGCCTCACGCCCTGCTTCCAGCCCGCGCGCAAACTCCCCGTCGCGCACGAGCGGCAGCATGCGCAACGTGGTCCACAACGCTACCGCCGATGCTCCCGCGCGCGAGCATTCGAGCGTGATTTCACCGAGGTGCAACTCACTCGAAGAAAAATAGGTGTAGGGTGAATCGTGCCGGTAAAAGCGCCCGACGGAAGGGTCCTTGAACAGCACGCAGCCGCATCCGTACGGTTGCAGCCCGTGCTTGTGCGGATCGATGACGATCGAATCCGCGTCGCGCATGGCGTCATAGGCGGCGCGCGTCGCGGGCTCCAAGTTCGATGCCAGTGTGAAATAGCCGCCGTAAGCCGCATCGACGTGCACGCGCGCACCCACCGCGCGCGCCAGCTTCACAATCTCGGGCAACGGGTCGACGCGACCGGCCGCGGTGGTTCCCAGTGTGGCCACGACCGTTCCGATTTCGCCGCGCGCGAGCTCGCGCTGCAACGCATCCAGGTCCATGCGTCCGCTCGCGTCCGCCGGAATCGGCACGAACGGAACCCCGAGCACCGACGACAAGCGTGAATGTGTGTAGTGCGCCTGCGACGAGGCCGCAATTGCCTTGCCCGGTGCCAGCTCCCGTGCCACCCACAGTGCCTCGAAGTTGGCAAACGTTCCGCCGCCGCACAGATGGCCGAGATGCTCCTCCCAACCCACCATGCGCGCGATCTGTGCGACCGCTTCTTTTTCCATATAGGAGCTCGCGCGACCGCCGTCGAGCGCGTGATTGTTGGGATTGAGCTCCATCGCCATCGCATAAGCCAGTTTCGCCACCGGGTGGGGCGGCTTGAGCATTTGACCGACATATAATGGATGGTGATAGGGAAAGTTATCGTGCATGCGGTCGGCGGCGGCCAACAACGCGTCGCGCGCGCGCTCGCCATCGTACGACCGCGCCGCCGCCGGAAGGCGCGCGAAGCCGTCGCGCAAACGGCGCACCGCTTCTGCGAGGAGATCGAGATCCTTCGGATCGATGGGCATCGGGTGATGGTATCGCCGCCCCGGCATGCTTCGCAATCACCCAAAATCAACCCTTGCTCGCAGAAAGAAGCGCGCGCTAGCCTGTCGCTGGAAACGAGGAGGTCACATGCGCCCGTCTTTGGGTCATCGACTCATTGCCCGCTTCGAAGTCATCGTCATTGCCGCGCTCCAGCTGTTGCTGATCGTCGCCGTGGTTGCGGCCACCGCGCAATTGTTCATTCTCCTGTTCAAGCGCCTGCCTATGAGTTGGAACGAGATCCAAAGCGCCGAGGACCTCCATCCGCTCATGCAGCGAGTGTTCGGCGGCGTTCTCATCGTGGTGTTGGGTCTTGAGCTGATTGAGACGCTGAAGGTCTACTTCAAAGAGCACAAGGTGCGCGTCGAGGTGATCATGATCGTGAGTCTGATCGCGGTCGCCCGGCACGTCATCCAGGTCGACTACGCGCACCTCACCGGACTGCAATTGGTGGGAATCGGCGCGCTGATCCTATCGCTCGCGGGCGGCTACTTTCTGGTCGCACGCGCCCACGGCCCGGAACGATCAGTCTCCGGTGCGAACTAGACCGCTGGCCGCCAACTCGTAGCCGATCCATCCGGCGACGATCTCTCGCGCCGGCGGTTGCGATTTCGGGTTGATCACCGCCGTCGTTCCCGCCCAAACCATGCGCACGTCGTCGGGCGCGGTCCACACTTCGACATCCCAGTTGACGGTCATCGAGTACACCGCATAGGGCGGGTGATAGATGTACACGTAATGCGACGGTCGCGACGACCCCGGCAGTGGCGGTGGGGGTGTGGGACGGGACAGCACCCAACGACCGTCGACAGCGATGCGCTCGAAGTAGCCCTCGAAATACTCCGCGGCGGTGGTATCCGTGTAGCTTTCGTAGATGACCACAACGCCATCGTAACCGGCGCTGCGAGCGGCATCGAACACCGCCGCACTGTCGGGCATGGAGTCGAGTAGCAGCTCGTATGCGGGCGAGGCCCTCACGTCGAACTCCTCCAATTCGTTCGCCAGCGCTTCTTCCCAATAGGCGCGCGTCGTCTGTCCCTCGAACAGCGCCAGGACGAGCACATTCCGAAACGGGTCGGACGGGTAGTCCGGATCGACCCATTTGTTGAGCATCTTGGAACGAGTACAGGAAAGAGCAACCAGGAGGAAGGCAAGGGCGAGCAATCGAACGAGAACGAGCCTACGCACGATGGACTCCATCGCCGGCACGTCCAGGAGACGCCGGCCACAGGATCGTAACGCGCAGGCGACGGCGATGTAAAGGAACTAGTTCTGCGAGAGCTTCTTTAGGACACCCTTCGCCACACACTTGAGCGTGTCGAACACCCCGTCACCCTTCACCGCCACCGCCGGGAAGCTGGGAAACTTCTCGGGGTTGAGCTCTTGCTCCATCTCTTCCACCGGGATGATGTTGTCCATGTCGCGCTTGTTGTACTGGATGACGAAGGGAACGTCGTCCAGCTTGAGCTTGTACTCCTCCAAGTTCTCGTGGAGGTTGTACAGGCTTTCGATGTTGGCGTCGTAGCGCGCCGACTGCGAATCGGCCACGAACACGATGCCGTCCACACCGCGCAAGATGAGTTTGCGCGACGCGTCGTAGTAGACCTGTCCGGGCACGGTGTACAAGTGAAAACGCGTCTTGAAGCCCTTCACCTGCCCCAGCTCGAGCGGGAGAAAGTCGAAGAACAGGGTGCGATCCATCTCCGTCGCCAGGGTGATCAGCTTACCCTTGGTGGAGGGATCGACCTTGTTGTACACGTACTGGATGTTGGTCGTCTTGCCGCACAAGCCGGGACCGTAGTACACGATCTTGCAGTTGATCTCGCGCGACGAATAGTTGATGAGCGACATTGCGCCTTAAGCCCTCAGTGGATGCGTTAGTCTTTGAACAGTGAATCGATTTCTTTGTTGAGCTCTTCGGTAAAGCCCGCGTCGAACTGCTTTAGATCCTCGTTCTCGTACTCGAGTTTGTTGAACAAGCGGTTGAGCACGGTGTCGAGGCTGTCGACGGCCTTCTTCACGCGCAAGCGGACGAGGCCGAGGGTCGTGCGCTTGTTGAAGAGTACCACCAAGATGATGTGTTGGGCGACGCGCGCGAGATACATGCTCTCGTCCACGCCTTGGTGGTAGAGAGTCGAAAAATCCTTCTCGCCGATGAGCTTGGCGAGCTGGGCGTTGGCCTCGAAGTCGGCGGCGCACAGCGAGGCGAAGCTCATGAGGTCGAACTCGGGCTCCATGCCCACGCTCGCGATGAGCTGGCCGGTTTTGTCGATCAGGATGACGCTGGTCGAGTTGGAGTTCTCGATCAGCTCTTTGATGACCGAGTTTATCGCCCAGTAGTCTTCTTCGTAGATAGTCCAGTCGGCACGTACCATAGTCGCTCCGATAATCGGATTGGACGCCGGGCCCCGCTTCTCGCCGGTCGCTCCGGCGAGGATTTGTTACAGCGTTTCGCGGCGATCGATGGCGCGGGCGAGGGTCGTATCGTCAACGAATTCAAGGGTCCCGCCCATCGGGAGGCCTCTAGCAAGTCTCGTGACAGTACACCCATAGGGAGCGACGGTCTTGGCGATGTATAGGGCGGTGGCGTCGCCCTCGACGGTAGGATTCGTGGCGACAATGAGTTCGCGGATTTGCCCACCCCGGACCCGGGCCTCGAGGGAGCGCAGTGTCAGGTCCTCGGGACCGACCCCATCAACCGGCGAGAGGACTCCGTGCAGGACGTGGTAAAGACCCCGGTAATGTTTGGTCCGCTCCATCACAATCACGTCCTCCGGCGCGGCCACCACACAGATGATGTCCCGCAGCCGGGCTGGGTCCGTGCAAATTGCACATTCCTCGGCCTCGGTGATGGAGCCGCAGGTCTTGCAGAAGCGGACCTTGGACTTGAGCTCGGCGAGCAGGTTCGACAGGCGGTCCGCCTCGCTGTTGTCGTTTCTCAAGAGATGGAGTGCCAGCCGCAGCGCTGTCTTGCTGCCGATCCCCGGCAGACGCGAGAGCGACTTGACCAGTGCCGTGAGTGTGTCCGACCCGAAGTCGGAGGGAGGAAAACTCATGCGACGTTCGGCGGTACTGCTTAGAACAGCCCGGGGATTTTCATGCCGCCGGTGATGGCGCCAATGCGCTCCTTGGCGAGGTTCGACGCCTTCTCGTGCGCTTCGTTGACGGCGGCGGTGATCAAGTCTTCCAGCATTTCCTTGTCGCCTTCCTTGACGACATCTTCGCGGATGGTGAGCTTGAGCAGCACTTGCTTGCCGTTCATGCGCACGGTGACGGCGCCACCGCCGCTCGAGACTTCGAATTCTTCTTTGGCGAGGTCGTCTTCGAGCTTCGCCATTTTGGCCTGCATCTCCTGCGCCTGTTTCATCATCTTCATCATGTTCATAGCAGTCTATCCTTTCGCCGCCCTACGTTTGGTACCGAACGATCTCGCCGTCGAATTCTTGAATGAGCCGCTGCATCACCGGTTTCTTTTCTTCCGAGATGTCGCGAAAGCGCTCCTCCGGGGGCTTCTTTTGTAGCGCCTCGTCGAGCGCCATCGCCTTCTCTTCCCCCTCCGAGAAGCATACGATCTCGACCGCATGGCCGAAATACCGTTCGAACATCGCGCGCACGAACTCGATGCTCTCGGGCCGCGACGCTTGCTCGCGCTGGAGCGAGAAGCTCTTCAGGAAGCGGATGAGAAGGCGTTTGCCGTCGAAGGCGTACGGCTTGCCGGAAATCAGACACACGCCCAGCGATACTTTCTTCTGTCGTACGAAGGTCACAAAGCCGTCCCACAGCTGCTGGATCTTGGCGAGATCGAGGTCATCCGTCGCACCCAACGGCGCGACGGATCTGTCTTCGCTCGATGAAGCATCCGAAGCCGAAGCCGGCTCGCGGCGAGGATTGGCACCCAGGTCACCATTCGCGAGCAATGACGCCGAGCCCGGCTTCACGTCGGACGGTGCGGCATCGCGCGCAGGTCGCTTTGCCGGCGGTGCGGCCTTCTCGACTCCACGTCCTTCTTCCGATCCATCCAGGCGCGAAATCAACGTTCGAATATCCGTCTGCCGCTCGAGAAGCGTCAGATCCACCAACACCGACTCGACGTACACGCGCGGGTCGGACATGGTGCGCAAGCGCGCCGCGGCGTTGCACAGCCGCTCCACCACGGTCACCAAGTCCGCCAGCTCGTAGGCCGCGCGGCTCTGCCGCAAGTGGTCGATCTCGCTCTGCGAGCGAAACAACAATGCCGTCAAGTCACCCGGCACCGACAACACCATCAGGTCGCGATACGATTCGAGCAGAGCGGACAACAGATCGCTCACGTCCACGCCTTCGTCGATGGCTTGATCGAGCAATTGCAGCGGGCGCGTGGCGTCGCCGGCGGCGATGGCGTCGACGAAGGCCAGCACCTTCTCCTGGTCGACCATGCCCAGAATGCCGCGCACCGCGTCCGCGGTGACATTACCCCCGGAAGCGGTGACACACTGATCGAGCAGGCTCGTGCCGTCGCGCATGCTGCCGTCGGCCTTGCGCGCCAACAGGCGCAGGCCGTCCAGCTCGTACTTGACCTTCTCGGCCTTGCAAATGAACTCCAGTCGGGCCGCGATCTCGGCGTTGTCGAGTCGCTTGAAGTGGTGGCGCTGGCAGCGCGACTTGATGGTGTCGGGAATCTTTTGCGGCGACGTCGTCGCAAAGACGAAGTACACGTGCGCAGGCGGCTCCTCCAGCGTCTTCAACAGCGCGTTGAAGGCGTGCGTGGAGAGCATGTGCACCTCGTCGATGATGTAGACCTTGCTGCGGCTCTGGCTGGGCGCGAAGCCGATGCTTTCCTGTAGTTCGCGAACTTCACCCACCCCGGTGTGCGATGCACCGTCGATTTCCATGACATCGAGGTGTGTGCCCTTGATGACGGCCAGGCACGACGCGCACTGGTTACACGGATTTCCCTTTTGGACGTTTTCGCAGTTCAACACGCGCGCAAGGATGCGCGCGGTGCTCGTCTTGCCGCACCCGCGCGGTCCCGAGAAGAGATACGCGTGCGACACGCGGCCCGTCTCGACCGCCTTCTTGAGCGTTTGCGTGACGTGCTCTTGCCCGGCAACGTCGTCGAAGGTGAGCGGGCGCCACTTGCGTGCGAGGACTTCGTAGCTCATGCGGATTTCCCTTCGCCTCGGCCGTGAGGGTGATGGCGCCGCGAGTGGCGGCCAGGCTGAACCACGTCACATGGTCCGGATCGCTTACCGCTGCTACCTTCCGGTCCTGACGGAATTCGCGAGAAACCATTGCGTGGGACCCGGCCGCCACTCGCGCCCGCGGCCCGTTTCGCGGACCGCGGCCGGCGGCTTCATCCGGCGCAAGAGTGAGATGGTGGAGCTGAGGGGAATCGAACCCCTGACCTCCTCATTGCGAACGAGGCGCTCTCCCAGCTGAGCTACAGCCCCACTCAAATCAAGCGCGCGCGGACCCAATTCTTCGGGGTCACAATCTGGCGGAGAGAGAGGGATTCGAACCCTCGGAACGCTTGCGCGCTCAACGGTTTTCGAGACCGCCCCATTCAACCACTCTGGCATCTCTCCGGGCGCATACTAACCCACGCGACTCGTTAAGGCAAGGCGACATGCGCGGACTCCGTCTGACATGCGCGGGTGGCATCCAGCGGGCGCCCACAAGCGAGGGACTACTAGCGCGTAGTCGCGGTGGACCGAGCGCAGTGGGCTGCTGGATGACAGGACCCGCGCAGGCTCCGCGCGGACCCGCGCGTGCGCCTGGTTATCGAATCGGAGTGGGTTTCTTGTTCTCGTCGATGGCGACCATGGTGACAGAGCCGGTCACGGCCTTGAGGCGGTCGGCCTTGAGCATGTGCTCGACGAAAACGTCGATGCGAACTTTGAGGCTGGTGCGTCCCACTGTTTCGACGCGCGCCACCAGCTCGACGATGGTGCCCGCGGGAATGGGATGGTTGAAGTCGATGCGGTCGAGCGAGACGGTGACAAACGGGCAGCGCCCGAAACGGGTCGCGGCGATGAATGCGACCTCGTCCATCCACGCCAGCAGCGTGCCGCCAAAAAGCGTGTCGTAGAGATTGGTGGTGGCAGGGGCGACCACTTTCGCGACGCGCGTCTCTGATGCGTCGATGCGCTCCTTGAGATTCTGGATTTGTTCAGCCATCGAGTTTGGGTGGTTGGGTTCGGCGTCGCTCCAGCTCGTGCAGCACCGCCCAGCGTTCATCGAGTGTCATCGCAGACCACCGCGAAATCTCGTCCAACGTCCGATAGCACCCTTCGCACCAGCCGGTCTTGGGATCGATGACGCACACACTGGTGCAGGGCGACTCGGGGTACGCACCGTCGGTCATGACGCCGACTCGCACGCGTCGCCGAAGCGCTGTGAGATCTCCTTGGCGAGCGCGAAGGAGCGCTCGCAGGTGGCTTCGCTCGACCCCGCTAAACCGCACGACGCGGTCACCAATGAGCGGCAGCGGATGCG